>JAFTQX010000051.1 GCA_017462545.1 Clostridia bacterium | reverse complement strand
GGCAATGCATACGCCCACCTTGCCCGTGGCACGGGAATAGCCGTCTGCCGCGTGGGCAGCCCCCTGCTCGTGTGCGGTTAAAATGTGGTTGATACGGTCGCTGTTTTTATAAAGGGCGTCGTAGATATTAAGAACCTGTCCGCCCGGATAGCCAAAAACGTCGGTTACACCCTGTTCGATCAAGGTGTTGATGATGATCTCAGCACCTGTCATTTTCATATGTGTTTTTTCCTTTACTATTTATTATCCTCTCGGAACATGATGTTGAAGGCACTGACCAGTGCCTTGACAGAGGAAACAATGATATCGCTGTCGATACCCGTTCCCCAGTAGACCTTGCCATTGTGGCGAATGCTGACATAGGAGGCAGCCTTGGAGCTGGATTTGCCCTCCAGGTCGTGCTCAGTATAGCTTTCAAGCGAGCAATCAAGCCCTGTGACCTCGCGCAGCGCGGCGGCAATGGCATCCAGACGGCCGGTGCCGAAGGAGGTGATGGCCTTTTCCTCGTCGTGGTAGCGAATCACGCTTTCAGCGCGAATTCTGTCATTTTCATGGGTATATACGGCACGTACGACATCCACATGGGTGTTGATATTCACAAAGTCGCGCTTGAAGATGTCATACACCTCTACGGGCTGCAGCTCACGGTGCTCATGGTCAGAAATGCTCTTCACATGATAGCCGAATGCCTCACGCATCTTGGGCGGCAGCACATGCTTGAACTGCGTTTCGAGAATATAGCCAATGCCACCCTTGCCGGACTGGGAGTTGATGCGGATCACATCTGCCTCGTATACACGGCCAATGTCGGTCGGGTCGATGGGCAAATAGGGTACGTTCCAAATGCCGCCGCGATCCTCGCGGAACTTCATGCCCTTGGCAATGGCATCCTGGTGTGAGCCGCTGAAGGCGGCAAAGACCAGCTGGCCGCTGTAGGGCTGGCGTTCATAAACGTGCATCCGTGTGACCTTTTCATACACCTCGGTAATGGCGGGCAGGTTTGAGAAATCCAGACCCGGATCGATCCCCTGCGAATACATATTCAGCGCCAGCGTAATGATATCCACGTTGCCCGTGCGCTCGCCGTTGCCAAACAGCGTGCCCTCAATACGGTCACCGCCCGCGAGAAGGCCCATTTCGCTGTCTGCCACGGCACAGCCACGGTCGTTGTGCGGGTGCAGAGAGATGACCAGGTTCTCGCGATGCAAGAGGTTCTTGCACATATATTCTACCTGGTTGGCGTATACGTGCGGCATCGAGTGCGAAACGGTAACAGGCAGGTTGATAATCACCTTGTCCTCGGGCGTCGGCTCCCAGATCTTGATGACCTCATTGCAGATCTCGGCAGCATAAGCAGGCTCGGTACCGGTAAAGCTCTCGGGCGAGTATTCAAAGGAAATATGCCCCTCGGCCTGCTCGCGGTACTGCTTGCAAAGACGGGCACCGAAGGTAGCAATATCAATGATCTCCTGCTTGCTGCGGCGGAAGACCTGCTCACGCTGTGCAACAGAGGTGGAGTTGTAAAGATGCACAATGGCGTGCGGTGCGCCCTTGATCGCCTCAAAGGTCTTGGCAATGATGTGCTCACGCGACTGTGTCAGTACCTGAATGGTCACATCGTCGGGAATGAGGCCCCGCTCAATGATCGTGCGGCAAAATTCGTATTCGGTCTCCGAGGCGGCAGGGAAACCGACCTCGATTTCCTTAAATCCAATATCGCACAGCAGCTTGAAGAACTCCAGCTTTTCTTCCAGACTCATCGGTACGATCAATGCCTGGTTGCCGTCGCGCAGGTCTACGCTGCACCACACGGGCGGCTTTTCCAGCGCGTCACGGTGAATCCAGTCCATGCTGACCCCATCGGGCGCGAAATATTGCTTGCTGTACTTTTCAAAATTTTTCATGGTCTTTCCTTTCCAATATGTCTGCGCGAAGGGGCTATAAAAGCAAAAAATCCCTTTTACGCAACAGTACATTACTTTTGCATAAAAGAGACGAAGAAACTATACTTCGCGGTACCACTCTTTATTGGTGAAATAATCACCCTCTCATGCTCTGTCTATCAACAAAGCCTCTCAATAACGGGAGAAACCCGTCCGAGTCTACTGGGCATAAGCCGTTCGGTCGGCGACTCAGGGATCAGACAAAGCTCACGCGGCATACCGCCTTGCACCATACGACGGCTCTCTGCAATGCAGGGTGAATTTGATTTCCCATCAATGTCTTTATGCTATTCTACAACAAAAATATCAATTTGTCAAGAGGAAAATGCAAGAAATTTTAAAAAAAATTCATTTTATAAAAACGGTGGCCGTCTTTATCGGCGGCCACCGTGTATGCTGTTACAGCTTCAAAACCCAGTTGTATTTGTCTTCCAGCTTGCCCCATTGAATGCCGGTCAGCGTATCGTACAGCTTTTGTGTGATCTCGCCGATCTTACCGTCATTCACGGTATATTCCTTGTCGCGATAGCACAGGCGGCCAATGGGAGAAACGACGGCAGCGGTGCCGCAGCCCCATGCCTCCTCCAGCGTGCCGTTCTGCATGGCCTCTGTCAGCTCCTCGATCGAAAGCAGCCGCTCGGAGACGGGATAGCCCATATCGCGCAGCACCTCAATGCAGGACATACGGGTAATACCCGGCAAAATGGAGCCTGTGAGGGCGGGGGTGATGATCTCACCATTGATCTTGAACATAACGTTCATGGCGCCGACCTCTTCGATATATTTCCGCTCTACGCCATCCAGCCACAGCACCTGCGAATAGCCCTTTTGTACCGCTCGCTCACCCGCGCGGGTAGAGGCTGCGTAGTTGCCGCCGCATTTGGCAAAGCCGGTGCCGCCGCGCACGGCGCGAACATCCTCATCCTCGATCATAATGCCAACCGGGTTGATGCCCTCGGCATAATAGCTGCCGCTGGGGGAGGCAATGATCATAAAGGTGACGTGGTGCGGCATGTGTACACCAAGGCTCTCATCGTTGCCAAACATAAACGGGCGCAGATAAAGCGAGGTGCCAAACGAGTGGGGAACCCACTTTTCTTCCAATTTTACAAATGTGGTCAAGATCTCCAGCGCCTCATCCTCGTCAAGCAGCGGCAGGCACATTCTTTCGGCCGAGCGGTTGAGACGACGGATATTTTCCATCGGGCGGAAGAGCTGAACACCGCCATCGGCGCGGCGATAGGCCTTCAATCCCTCAAAGATCTCGGCACCATAGTGCAAAACGGTAGAGGCGGGGTGCAGCTCGATCTTTCCAAAGGGAACGATGCGGGCATTCTGCCAGCCCTTGCCGTGCTCATATTCCATGACGAACATATGGTCAGAAAAAACCTTGCCAAAGCCAAGCGTATCCTCGGCGGGCATGCTTTTTGGCTCTGTTGTGTGCGTGATCTTGATTTCCATAATACCCTCCTGTCAGGTTCTTTTTCGTGGTTTATGCTATTTATTATAGTACACCCCACCCGCCAAGTCAAGAATTTTTTGCACTTTTTCGCGGCTTTTTTGTCATTTTCGGGAATATAGCAAGAATTTTATAATATTTTATAAAAAGCCCTTGACTTTACCGCTTTAATGTGCTAAAATGTAGCGTAAATTCCGTTCAAGGGGGAAAAAAGATGGATAAAACCAATGCCGCGGCAGTCAAAAGCCTGTATGAGACGATCTTGCGTCTTGAAACGGTAGAGGAATGCGCCGCTTTTTTTGAGGATATCTGCACCATTAAGGAGATGCAGGATATTTCCCAGCGGTTGCAGGTGGCAGAGATGCTGCACGCGGGGAAAAACTATATTGAAATTTCGCGCCTGACGGGCGCCAGCACGGCCACCATTTGCCGTGTCAATAAATGTCTCTTGTATGGCAGCGGCGGCTATCGCGCCGCGCTGGCCAAGCAGGGAGAAGGGGAGAGCGAGACATGACAGCAAGGGAGCCCGTATTCAAGGATGAGACGATCACCTCTCGTCTGCGCGCGCTGTACGGTCGCTACGGCTACAGCCAGTTCCGTATGCGCAAATTTGAGGAGTATGATCTGTATGTGCGTAACAAAAGCTTTTTGATCTCCGACCATGTTATCACCTTCACCGAGCCAAGCGGTAAGCTGATGGCACTCAAGCCGGACGTGACGCTGTCCATTGTCAAAAACAGCAAGGAAACCCCCGGCTATGTGCAGAAGGTATATTATAAGGAAAGCGTCTATCGCGTGGATAAGGATAGCGATACCTTCAAGGAGATTACGCAGGTAGGTCTGGAATGCGTGGGGGATATCGACGATTACAGCATCTTTGAGGTGCTGCTGCTGGCGGTAGAGAGCCTGCGCGAGATCGGCGAGGAGTTTGTGCTGGACATCTCCCACCTCGGCATCGTTTCTGCGGTGCTGGATGAGGCAGGTGTGGCTGCTGCCTACCGTGCGCCCATTTTGCGCTGTATCGGCGAGAAGAATTCTCACGGTGTAGCTGCCCTGTGTCGCGAGGCAGGGGTGGATGAAACGAAGATTGCTGCCATTGTGAAGCTTGTTACCACCTATGGCGAGAGGCAGCGCGTGCTGGCCGTGCTGGAGGAAATGTCACTTGGGGAGAGTGGCCGTGCTGCGCTTGCACAGCTGCGCTGTGTGTTGACCGCATTGGAGAAAGAAGCGCCTGCCGGCAGCATCCGCGTGGATTTCTCGGTCATCCATGATATGAATTATTACAACGGCATTGTGTTCCGTGGGTTCTTGTACGGCATCCCCTCCGGTATTCTTTCGGGCGGGCAGTATGATTACCTGATGCAAAAAATGGGGAAAAACGGCGGTGCAATCGGCTTTGCGGTATACCCCGATCTGTTGGAGCGGCTTGCTTCTCCGCAGCAGAAATATGATGTAGATACGGTTCTCTTGTATGATGAAGCCCTTCCGCTTGCCGATGTGCGTGCCGCCGCGCGCGCCTTGGCCGCAGACGGGAAGAGCGTGACCGTACAAAAGAGCTTGCCGGGCAAGCTGCGTTACAGGCAGCTTTGCCGTCTGAACGAAAGCGGGGTGGAAATTCTTGAAGAGCATGCTTAATATTGCCCTACCCAAGGGACGCCTTGGTGAGCGTGTGTACGCCATGTTTGAAAAGGCAGGCTTTGCCTGTCCCTCCATTCGTGAAAACAATCGCAAGCTTATTTTCGAAAACGAAGAGTGCGGCGTTCGCTATTTCTGGGTAAAGCCGTCGGACGTTGCCATTTACGTCGAGCGCGGCGCGGCCGATATCGGTGTGGCGGGTAAGGATATTTTGCTCGAATACGAGCCGGATGTTTACGAGCTGCTTGACCTGCATACCGGTGTATGCCGCATGGCGGTTGCTGCCAAAAACGATTTTCACGATGATCCCCGTCGCCGTCTGCGCGTGGCTACCAAGTTTGCCCGCATTGCCGAGCAGCATTATGCCTCGCTTGGGCGAGAGATCGATATCATCCACCTCAACGGCTCGATCGAGATCGCACCGATCCTCGGGCTTTCCGATGTGATCGTGGATATTGTGGAAACGGGTACGACCCTGCGTGAGAACAATCTGGAGGTTGTGGATACGATCGTGGACATCAGTGCCCGCCTCATTGCCAACAAGGCAAACTTCAAATTCAAAAATGAACCGATCGAGCGGCTGGTTGCCAGCCTCTTTCAGCAAACAGAGGAGCAAAACACATGATTAAGATACTGAAATACGGTGAGGTTGCCAATGCGGATATCTTTGCCCGCACCGAGCCTACCGTGAATGTAGAGGCAACGGTCAGCGAGATCATTGCCGCTGTCCGCGCAGAGGGAGATGCTGCCCTTCTTGCCTACACCAAGCGTTTTGACGGGGCAGACCTCAAGTCACTTACCGTCTCTCGCGCAGAGATCGAGGAGGCTATGGGCCTGGTCGAGCCGAGGTTTATCGACATTTTGCGCCGCGCCGCCGCCAATATTCGCAAATTCCATGAAAAGCAGGTGCGCAACAGCTTTATCATCAACGATGAAAACGGCATCGTGATCGGGCAGAAGGTCATTCCCGTAGATCGTGCGGGCCTGTATGTGCCCGGTGGCACGGCCGCCTATCCTTCTACCGTGCTGATGGATGCCATCCCTGCCAAGATCGCGGGTTGCCGCGAGGTGGTCATGGTAACGCCTCCCGGCAAAAACGGCAAGGTCAACCCCGTGATTCTTGCCGCTGCCGAGATCGCCGGTATCGACCGCATCTTCAAGGTGGGCGGTGCGCAGGCCATTGCCGCGCTTGCCTACGGTACCGAAAGCGTGCCCAAGGTGGATAAGATTGTTGGCCCCGGCAATGCCTTTGTAGCCGAGGCAAAGCGTCAGGTGTTTGGCGCAGTCTCCATTGATATGATCGCCGGCCCGAGCGAAATTCTCATCGTGGCAGATGGCAAGAGCAATCCCCGCCATGTAGCGGCCGATCTGCTTTCACAGGCCGAGCATGACCGCATGGCAAGTGCCGTGCTGGTCACCGATTCCGAGGAGCTGGCACATGCCGTTTCGGCAGAGCTGGAAAAACAAATTCCGCAGCTTTCCCGTGCCGAGATCGCGCGTGAATCGATTGACCGTAACGGCAAGATCATCGTAGCACCTACCCTGACTGCCGTGATCGAGATCGCAAACGAGATCGCGCCCGAGCACCTTGAGCTTTGCGTGGACAACCCCTTTGATTATTTAGACAGCATTCGTCACGCCGGCTCGATCTTCATGGGCAGAAACTGCCCTGAGGCACTTGGTGACTACTTTGCAGGTCCTAACCACACCCTGCCCACCAGCGGCACGGCCAAGTTCTCAAGCCCCCTGTCGGTAGACGATTTTGTGAAAAAAACACAGTATACCTACTACACCAAGGATGCCCTTTCCCGTGTGGCAAAGGATGTTGCCTTCTTTGCGGAAAAGGAAGGCCTTACCGCCCACGCCAAGAGCGCGGTCGTACGCCTGGAGGATTGATCCATGAGCAGATTTTTCAGCGCGGCGCGTGCCGCCCTCGTTCCCTATACCCCCGGCGAGCAGCCAAAGGACATGCGGTATATCAAGCTCAATACCAATGAGTCGCCCTTTCCCCCGTCCGAAAAGGCGCAAAAGATGGCGGCAGAAGCAGCCTCTTTCCTGCAGCTCTATCCCGATCCGACCTGCTCGGCCCTGCACAAGGCGCTTGCCGATCTCTACGGCCTTGCCCCCGAGGAGGTGCTTTGTACCAACGGCTCGGATGAGATTCTCAATTTTGCCTTTATGGCGTTTTGTGACGCAAAGACCCCTGCGGTGTTTGCCGATATTACCTATGGCTTTTATGAGGTTTTTGCGGATCTGCACGGCGTGCCCTATCAAAAAAAGCCGCTATGTGAGGATTTTTCGATCAATATCGAGGATTACTGCCAAAACAATGCCACGATCTTCCTCGCCAACCCCAATGCCCCTACCGGCATTGCGTTAAAGAGAGAGCAGATCGAGCGCATCCTCCAGGCAAACCCCGATCATGTGGTCGTTATTGATGAGGCCTATGTGGATTTTGGGGCAGAGAGCTGTGTGCCGCTTGTGCGAGCGTACGATAATCTGCTCGTCACGCAGACCTTTTCCAAATCCCGCTCTATGGCGGGTGCGCGCCTTGGCTGCGGCATTGCCTCGCGTGCGCTGATTGCCGATCTCAATACGATCAAATATGCGACCAACCCCTATAACATCAATGCCATGACCATGGCCGCCGGCCTTGGAGTGCTGGCAGACGAGGCATATACGCAGAAAAATTGCAAGGCGATCATCGAAAACCGCGTCTACATGACGGCAGAGCTGCAAAAGCTCGGCTTTACCGTAATACCCTCGTCCACCAATTTTGTGTTTGCGGCGCATAAGCAGGTGCCCGGTAGTGAGATCTATCGCCGCTTGCGCGAAAACGGCATTCTTGTGCGCCATTTTGACAATCCGCGCATTACCGCCTATAACCGTATCACCATCGGCACGCGTGCCGATATGGAGACGCTGGCGGCAACCATGCGCAAGATCTTGGAGGAAACCCTATGAGACAGGCTACCATTACCCGTAAGACCGCCGAAACGGATATTTGCCTTTCGCTGACCATTGACGGCAGCGGCAAGAGCGAGATCAACAGCGGCTGCGGCTTTCTTGACCATATGCTGACCCTCTTTTCCAAGCACGGTCGCTTTGACCTTACGCTGACCTGCAAGGGGGACACGCAGGTAGACGACCACCACACCGTAGAGGATATCGGCATCTGCCTTGGCATGGCTTTTTCCGAGGCACTTGGCGACAAGCGCGGTATTGAGCGCTACGGCTCCTTTGCCCTGCCGATGGATGAGGTGCTGGTGCTAGCCGCCGTGGATTTTTCGGGCCGTTGCTACCTTGGATATGATCTGACCATTCCCGCTGCCAAGGTTGGCAGCTTTGATACCGAGCTGTGCGAGGAATTCTTTATGGCCTTTGCCCGCTCGGCCGCCTGTAACCTGCACCTGCGTCAGCTGGCGGGGGGCAATTCGCACCATATCATGGAGGGGGCCTTCAAGGCCGCCGCGCGTGCTATGCGCATGGCCTGCAGGATCGACGAGGCGTTTGCAGACGAGATTCCTTCTACGAAGGGAGCGCTTTGATGATCGCCATTGTTGATTATGGTGTCGGCAACCTGTTTTCTCTCCGTTCCTCGCTGCTTGCTGTGGGGGCAGATGCGGTCATCACCGCCGATCCCTGTGTTTTGCGCGCGGCAGAGAAGATCATTCTCCCCGGCGTGGGCGCGTTTGGCGATGCGGCCGAAAAACTGCGCGAAAGCGGCCTTGACCGACTGGTGAAGGAGGAGGCTGCGAAGGGTAAGCCCATTCTCGGCATCTGCCTTGGCATGCAGCTGCTTCTTGAAAAAAGCTATGAATACGGTGAGCATGAGGGGCTTGGTCTGATTCCCGGTGTGATCCGCCCGATTGCCGATGTCATCCCCGCAGACTATAAAATTCCCCACATTGGGTGGAATGCCCTGCACTTCGGGGCAGAGAAGCACCCGCTTTTCCGTTACCTTGCGGAAGGGGATCATGTGTATTTCGTTCATTCCTATTATGGCGCGCAGTGCAAGGAAAGTGTCATTGCTACCGCTGAATACGGGGCGGATTTGACCGCCGCCGTTGCCAGCGGCAATGTGATGGGCTGCCAGTTCCATCCGGAAAAAAGCGGCAGCGTTGGACTTGCGATCTTGCGTGCATTCTGTGAAATGGAGGTTGCCTGATGCATATTTTTCCCGCAATTGATCTGTTTGGCGGTCAGGCTGTGCGCCTCTTTCGCGGTGATTACACGCAAATGACCGTCTACAACCCCGACCCTACTGCCGTAGTGCGCGATTTTGCCGCCGCAGGGGCAGAATATCTGCATCTTGTGGATTTGGAGGGGGCTAAAACGGGGGATACCCCCAATTTGGAAACCATTCGTGCCATTCTGCGCACGGCCGATCTGTTCACCGAGGTGGGCGGCGGCATTCGCAGCATGGAGACCGTGCGTACCTATCTGGAGGCGGGCGTTGACCGTGTCATTCTCGGTACCGCCGCCGTGACCGATCAGGATTTTCTTCTGCGTGCGGTTGATGCCTACGGTGAGAAAATTGCCGTTGGCGCCGATATCAAGGATGGCAAGATTGCCATTCGCGGCTGGCTTGAAACGGCCGATATTACAACAGAGGAGTTTTGTGCCCGCATGCAGGCAATCGGCATTCGCACCATTATCTGTACCGATATTTCCAAGGATGGTGTGATGGCCGGGGCGAACCACGAGCTGTACCGGACCCTGTCCGAGCGGTTTTCGATGCAGTTTATCGCCTCGGGCGGCGTTTCCTCGATCGAGGATGTGCGCCGACTTTCGGCACAGGGCATGTACGGTGCCATTATCGGCAAGGCCTACTATACCGGGGCGATCTCGCTCCGCGAGGCGATTGAGGTGGCACGGACATGATTACAAAGCGTATCATCCCCTGCCTGGATGTCAAAAACGGCAGAGTGGTCAAGGGGGTCAATTTCCTTGGCCTGAACGATGTTTCCTCTCCTGTGGAACTCGCCCGTTATTACAGCGACCACGGCGCAGACGAGCTGGTCTTTTACGATATCACCGCCTCTGCCGAGGGGCGTGCTCTCTTTACCGATATCTTGACCGAGGTCGCGCGTCAGATCTTTATTCCGCTCACGGTTGGCGGCGGCATCAATTCGCTTGAGGATTTTGACCGCGTGCTGAAATGCGGTGCGGATAAGGTCAGCGTCAATTCGGGCGCGATCCGCAATCCGTCGCTGGTGAAAGAAGCGGCAAAACGCTATGGCGACCAGTGCGTTGTGCTCTCGGTAGACGTGAAACGGGTAGACGGCGTCTTCCGTGTCTTTGCCAAGGGTGGCAGAGAGAACACAGGGATGGAGGCTATTGAATGGATTCGTCGCTGCGTGGGAGACGGCGCGGGTGAGGTCGTGGTCAATTCGATCGACACCGACGGTGTCAAGGGTGGCTTTGACCTGCCCATGCTGCAGGCTGTCTGTGATGCGGTTTCTGTTCCCGTCATTGCCTCGGGTGGTGCGGGCTGCATCCGCCACTTCAGCGAGCTCTTCCACTCCCTCCCGCAGGTAGATGCGGGGCTGGCTGCCTCCATCTTCCATTTCCATGAGGTGGATATTGGCGAATTAAAGCAGTCGTTGCTTGCCGAGGGCATTCCCATGCGTACGATCAAGAAAGGATAAAAAACCATGCTGAATATTGATGAATTGAAATTTGATGAAAAGGGTCTCATCCCCGCCATTGTGGTAGATGCCATTACCAAAAAGGTGCTCACCCTGGCGTATATGAACAAGGAAAGCCTGCAGATCTCGATGGAAAAGGGGCTTACCTGCTTTTTTAGCCGTTCGCGGCAGGAGCTGTGGCTCAAGGGCGAGACCAGCGGTAACTACCAGCACATCGTCTCTATCACCGCTGATTGCGATAACGACGCGCTGGTGGTGATGGTAGAAAAGGATGGTCCTGCCTGCCACACCGGTACCGACAGCTGCTTTACAAAGCCCGTGTGGGAAAGTGATGAGCTGCATGAATTCTCCTACGAGGGGCTGATGAAGCTGATCGCGGGCAGAAAGACCGAGCGTAAGGAAGGCTCGTATACCACCTATCTCTTCGATAAGGGCCTTGACAAGATCCTCAAAAAGGTGGGCGAGGAGAGCACCGAGGTTATCATTGCCGGCAAGGCAAATGATAAAAAGGAGACGGTCTATGAGATTGCCGACCTTGCCTATCACGTCATGGTGCTGATGATCGAAATGGGCATTTCGCTTGAGGACATCCACCGTGAGCTGGCTTCACGCCACGTCATCGACCATAAGGTCAAGCAGGAAAAAATGACAAAATGATCCTGCATGTTTATGCATTTGATGCATAAAGATGCGACCGGTAAGCAGAGAGCGGCTCTCCCCAAGAGGAGAGCCGCTCTCTGTTCGTTGTTTTTTCTTTGACAATGTGGAAGAATATACACACAAACCTCTTGACAAATTGATAAAAAGTGATATAATATATGCATATGTTTTGAATATTGCGAATAAATATTCACAATGTTGCATAAAACGGATAAGCCTTATAAAGGAGAACAGTATGGCAAAAATGTGGGCAGGCAGAACGAGCGGAGAAACCGACCGTATCGCCGATGATTTCAATTCCTCTATCCGCTTTGACAGCCGCATGTATCGGCAGGATATTTTAGGCAGCATCGCGCATGCCGCCATGCTTGCCCGCCGAGGCATCATCGGTGAAGGGGAGGGGGAAACGCTGATCGCCGGGCTGCAGGGCATCCTTGCTGATCTGGAGAGCGGCGCGCTTGCATTTGATATGTCTTGTGAAGATATTCATATGTTTGTGGAGCAGGAGCTGACCAACCGCATCGGTGATACAGGCAAGCGTCTGCACACCGCCCGCAGCCGTAACGATCAAGTGGCACTTGATCTGCGTATGTACCTGCGTGATGAGATCGGTGAGATACAGCCTGCCATCTGCTCATTAATCGAGGCACTTTGCAGCCGTGCGGCCGAATATCGCGCAACCATTATGCCGGGCTATACCCACCTGCAGCGCGCGCAGCCCATTACGTTTGGGCATCATCTCATGGCCTACGCCATGATGCTGCTGCGCGATCGGGATCGTCTTGCCGATTGCTGTGCGCGTATGAATGGCGGCTCGCCGATCGGCTGCTGCGCATTGGCCGGCACGACCTATGATACCGACCGCCGCGGCGAGGCTGCCGATCTCGGCTTTTCGGATATCTGCCGTAACAGCCTGGATGGCGTTTCCGATCGTGATTTCTGCTTGGAGCTGATGAGCGATCTCTCCATTCTGATGATGCATCTTTCCCGTTTTTCCGAGGAGCTGATCCTTTGGTCGAGCTGGGAGTTTAAGTTTATCGAGCTGCCTGAGGCCTATACCACCGGCTCCTCCATCATGCCGCAAAAGAAAAACCCGGATATGGCAGAGCTGATTCGTGGTAAGACCGGCCGCGTGTACGGTGACCTCATGGCACTGCTCACCACCCTCAAGGGTCTCCCGCTTGCCTATAATAAGGATATGCAGGAGGACAAGGAGGCCGTCTTTGACGCGGTGGATACGGTGAAGATGTGTCTCTTTGTGATGACCCCGATGATCGCAGGCATGAAGGCCAATGCGGACCGCATGAAGCAGGCAGCGCAGGGCGGCTTTATCAACGCGACTGACCTGGCAGACTATCTTGTCAAGAAGGGAATGCCCTTCCGCTCTGCCTATAAGATCTCGGGTGAGCTGGTCGCACTCTGCTTGCGAGAGGGCAAGGTGCTGGAGACGCTGCCGCTTGCAACCTATAAGACCTTTAGCGACCTGTTTGAAGAAGACCTCTATACCGATATTGATCTGACGACCTGCGTTGAAAAGCGTATCAGCGAGGGGGGCACCTCGATTGCCTCTGTGGATGCGCAGATCGCCTATGTAAAGGAGCAGCTTGGCTGATGAAAAAGACAGTATTTATCGACGGTGCCGCCGGCACCACCGGCCTGCGCATTCATGACCGCTTGGCCGATCGTGAGGATATCTCGCTCTTGATCCTGCCGGAAGATAAGCGTAAGGATCTTAACGCGCGCCGAGAGGCGTTGAACACGGCAGATATCGCCTTCCTTTGCTTGCCGGATGCCGCCGCGATCGAGGCGGTTGCCATGGTGGAAAATCCGCATACTGCCATCATTGATACCTCTACCGCACACCGCACCGCTCCCGGCTGGGAATACGGCTTTCCGGAACTGCTCGGCAGACGCGAAAAAATTGCCGCCTCCCATCGCATTGCGAACCCCGGTTGCCATGCCAGCGGCTTTGTGGCACTGATTGAGCCGCTTGTACGTGCCGGGCTGATTGCCCGAGATGCCGCTCTGTCTGCTTTTTCGTTGACCGGCTACTCGGGTGGCGGTAAGCAGATGATTGCGGCCTACGAGACCGACGAGCGTGATCCGCTCTTTGACGGCCCGCGCCAGTACGGTCTTGCCCAAAAGCATAAGCACCTGCCGGAGATGGCAGCCGTTTGCGGGATGACCGCAGCCCCGGTCTTTTGCCCGATCGTTGCCCCCTATTACAGCGGCATGGAGGTTACCGTGCCCCTGCACGCCTCGCAGGTGAAGGGGGGTATTGCCGATATCATGGCCGCCTACCGCGCCTATTATCAGAACGGCCTTGTCCGCGTCACGGACGTGGCAGACGAGGGGGGCTTCCTCTCCGCCTCTGCTTTTTCCGGCAGAGACGATATGCAGATCACCGTGACCGGTAATGAGGAGCGCATTTTGCTGATCTCTCGCTTTGATAACCTTGGCAAGGGGGCCTCGGGTGCCGCTATCCAGAACATGAATATCCTGCTCGGCGTTGATGAAGCAACCGGGCTGTCTGTATGAGAAAGGGAAGAATATGATGAAACAGATCGAAGGCGGCGTTTGCGCCGCACAGGGCTTTACCGCAGGCGGTGTGCATTGCGGCGTTCGCCACAACCGCACGAAAAAGGACATTGCGCTGATCTACAGCGAGGTGCCAGCCTCTGCTGCTGCCGTTTATACCACCAACCTGGTCAAGGGAGCACCTCTGACCGTTACCAAGAATCACATCGCCGATGGCGTGGCACAGGCCGTCATCTGCAACAGCGGCAATGCCAACACCTGCAACGCAAACGGCATTGAGATCGCTGAGGGGATGAGCGATCTGGTTGCCGAGGCGCTTTCTATCAAGGCGAGCGACGTAGTCGTTGCCTCTACCGGTGTGATTGGTCAGCCTCTCTCGCTTGACCCCATCAAGTCGGGTATGCCTGCTCTGGTTGCCTCCCTTTCCAAGGACGGCAGCGAGGCTGCAGCCGAGGGCATCATGACCACCGATACCGTGAAAAAAGAGATCGCTGTCGAATTTACCGTAGGCGGTAAGACCTGCCGCATGGGCGGCATCGCCAAGGGCAGTGGCATGATTCATCCCAACATGGCCACCATGCTGGTTTTCATCACCACCGACGTAGCGATTGCACCCGCTATGCTGCAAAAGGCACTCTCGGCCGATATTGCCGATACCTTCAATATGGTCAGCGTAGACGGTGATACCTCGACAAACGATATGGTCACCGTGCTTGCTAACGGCATGGCAGGGAACGCCACCATCGAGACGGAGGGGGAGGACTTTGCAGCCTTCATGTGCGCGCTCAATACCGTGAATATGTACCTTTGCCGTATGATCGCGGGAGATGGCGAGGGGGCTACGAAGCTGCTGGAATGCCGTGTCAGCGGCGCAAAGGATATTCCCACTACCAAGACGGTTGCCAAGAGCGTCATCTGCTCCAGCCTTCTCAAGGCTGCCATGTTCGGGGCTGATGCCAATTGGGGGCGCGTGCTGTGTGCCATTGGTTACAGCGGCGCAGACGTAGACGTAACCAAGGTAGACGTTTCCTTCCGCAGTCAAAAGGGCGAGATCACCGTTTGCGTTGACGGCGCAGGTGTTGATTTCTCCGAGGAGAAGGCCAAGGAGATTTTGCTCGAGAAGGAGATCGAGATCCTTATCTCGGTCGGCAATGGCGAGGGCAGCGCTACCGCATGGGGCTGTGACCTGACCTATGATTATGTAAAGATCAACGGTGACTATCGCACCTAAGGAGAAAAAACATGGATTTGCATTTTTCCAATGCGCAGCGTGCCGAGGTGCTGACCCAGGCGCTGCCTTATATTCGCCGCTATAATGGCGAGATTGTTGTGGTCAAGTACGGCGGTAACGCCATGATCAACGAGCAGCTCAAACAGCAGGTGATGGAGGATATTGTTCTGCTGCACCTCATCGGCATCAAGATCGTCTTGGTGCACGGCGGCGGCCCGGAGATCAATGATCTTATGGATAAGCTCGGCAAAAAGCCGGAATTTGTAGACGGCTTGCGCGTGACCGATCGTGAGACGGTAGACATCGTGCAAATGGTGCTGGCAGGCAAGGTCAACAAAACGCTGGTGAACCTGCTGGAAATGAAGGGCGGCAAGGCCATGGGCATTTCGGGTATGGATGGCTGCCTGATCGAGGCAACCTGCAAGGATCCGCGCCTTGGCTATGTCGGTAAGATTACCAATATCAATATTGCCCCGGTTAACGACCTGCTGGAAAAGGGCTATATTCCGGTTATTTCCACCATTGGCTGCGATAAAGAGGGCAATGCTTATAATATCAATGGTGATACTGCTGCTGCTTATATTGCGGGTGCGTTGCAGGCAGAGCGTCTGATCATGATGACCGATATCGCAGGTATTCTGCGCGATAAGGACGACCCCACGACCCTCATCCCCGACATCACCATTGCCGAGGCAAAGCAGCTGTACGAGGAGGGTGTGATCTCGGGTGGTATGATTCCCAAGGTGGATTGCTGCATTGAGGCAATCAAGAGCGGCGTTAAAAACGTGATTATCATGGATGGCCGCATCCCGCACTCCATCCTGATGGAGATCTTGACCGACGAGGGTGCCGGCACGATGGTGATGGGAGAGAGACATGAGTGAATTAAAGCAAAAGGACCAAGCCTATGTGGCGGGCACCTATAAGCGTTTCCCGGTAGAGATCGTTTCGGGCAAGGGCTCGGTCGTTTATGATGAAACGGGCAAACGCTACATCGATATGGGCTCGGGCATTGGCGTTACCTCCTTCGGTATTGCCGATGATGCGTGGATCGCCGCCGTGACTGCCCAGCTTGGTAAGGTACAGCATACCTCCAATTTGTACTATACCTCCCCCTGCGCACGCTTGGCAGAAATGCTTTGCACCCGCACGGGTATGAAAAAGGTCTTCTTCTGTAACTCGGGGGCCGAGGCAAACGAGTGCGCCATCAAGGTCGCGCGTAAATATGCCGCTGCCAAGGGAGAGGGCAGAGCGACTATCGTGACCCTGTGGAACAGCTTCCACGGTCGCACGTTGACCACCCTGGCTGCCACGGGGCAGGATCATTACCATGAGCTGTTTCAGCCGCTGACTCCTGGATTCCGCCATATCGAGGCAGGGAATCTTGAGCAATTGAAGGAAGCGATCTCCGCCTCTGATACTGCCGCGCTGCTGATCGAGTGCGTGCAGGGCGAGGGCGGTGTGATCGCGCTTGATCCCGCCTACGTTAAGGAAGCAGAACGCCTCTGCCGCGAACACGATGTGCTCTTGATGGTAGACGAGGTGCAGACCGGTAACGGCCGCACCGGCTCGCTTTACGCTTATATGCAGATGGGTATTACGCCCGACGTTGTCAGCACGGCGAAAGGACTTGGCGGCGGTTTGCCGCTGGGTGCTGCCCTGCTTGGTAAAAAGGTAGAAAACGTGCTTGGCTTTGGCGACCATGGCTCTACCTTTGGCGGCAATCCCGCCGCTTGCGCCGGTGCCATCAGCGTGCTGGAGCGTATGGATGACGCGTTTCTTGCCGCCGTGTGTGAAAAGAGCGATTACATCCGCACCACGCTGCAAAATGCCCCCGGTGTCGAGGCCGTTAGCGGTATGGGATTGATGGTCGGCATCAAAACGACCGCTCCCGCCGCCGACGTGGTACGCGTGTGCATGGAGCGCGGCGTGCTCTGCCTTACCGCCAAGGACAAGGTGCGCCTCTTGCCCGCTCTCAATATTCCGCAAGGCGTTCTTGCCGAGGCAATTGAAACGATCAAAACAGTTGCCAAGGAATTGGCTAATGTATAAAACATATTATATCAAGTAAAAAGGACGAGAAAATCTTCCTTTTTGTTTTTGAGTCTTGTATTATGAAAAACTCATGGTATAATGAATATACAATCATCGTTCAAGGAGGTTATTATGAAGCGATTTTTTGTTCTGCTATACGCTGTGCTGGCCTTGATGTTTGCCTTTTCGCTGGCTGCGTGTGATCTGTCCGAATCGACGGAGCCTATCGCGTGTGACGACCATACCTACGGCGAGTGGAAAGTTACAAAAGAGCCGACCTGTGCTGATGAGGGCAGGAAAAAGAGGAGCTGTATTGTATGCACGAATATAGAAAGTTCTGATATTCCGCCTAAAGGACATAGGTATTCATTTGAGATCATTCCTCCTACTGCATTGAAGGAGGGATATACATTATATACATGCGAGTGGTGTAGCGATTGCTATAAAGATCAGGTTGTTCCTCCTACAAACAATTTTGTCGATGATATAGGCGAATATGATTTTGGCGGCAGGGATTTTGTGATCGCCGTGGATAGTAATTATAGGTATGAGCTTTTTGCCGACGAGGATTCGAGAGAAACTGTTGACCAATATGTTTATCAGCGTAATTTGTTGATGCAACAACGCTTCAATGTTCATATCGTAGCAAATGAAACGCAGGCAGTGAGTTCGTTTGATTCCGGCTCGCATTACGATTATATTAATCGTTCTCTGATGAGAGCAGAGGTTGAGTTTGATATGATCACGCTGCCGGCCGGCAAAAATGGCAGGCTGGCTACTAGCGGTTATTTTTTAGATTGGCGTACAGAAACCAGATACTGTAAAAACAGTATATTAAGCGGTAATGTGTGGTGGCCTAAGGAATTGAATACGGCAGCCACGATTCTGGGACATCAGTACTTTGCTGTTTCGGATATGTGTCTTACCGGTATGGAAATGTGCTCTGCCATCTTGTTTAATAAGGATATAGAGAAGAATGCGGGTATAGCGCAAATGCAGTTCTCTACCGAGACACTCTATCAGGCAGTCGAAGAAGGAAAGTGGACACTGGACTCTTTTTATAATATCGTAAAATTGTATGATTTCTCTTCAGACGAAAACGATATGGCCAACAAACAGGACATCGTTGGTCTTGTTGCCGGCCTTGGTGCGGATGCCGATG
Source organism: Clostridia bacterium (assembly GCA_017462545.1). Lineage (GTDB taxonomy): Bacteria > Bacillota > Clostridia > Oscillospirales > CAG-272 > UBA1740. The sequence continues at coordinate 16,865 of JAFTQX010000051.1, read as the reverse complement.
CATGGGCTTTTGCGCTTGGTTATTCGTATATTGAAAATGATGGTGTCCACATGCCCGAGTTGTCCTTGGTATCCGGGGCAGAGGTTGTTGCTATTCAAACGTTGCGCAACTTGCTTTATAATAGCGGTACTTGTATCCTGGAAGATGAAACAGAGCGTACACAGTTTTTTATAGATGGCCAGGCGCTTTTCAACCTGTCTAGCATGCGACAACTGAAAGCACCTCGCTTTGCGGATATGGAATCTGATTACGGAATTCTTCCATATCCTAAGCGGGATGCGAATCAGAAGCAGTATTTGACCGGAATGAAAGATAGCTATACCATGATCTCCATCCCGTATTTTAACTTTAACATGGAGATGACGGATGTATTGGTGGAAGCAATGTCTGCCGAGAGTTACCATAGCATCAAAGATGCTTATGCCCTGTCGACGCAGGAATATAACGATTTGATTGATTTAGATATCTATAGGATGGTAGATATAATCATGAGAGGGAGGCGTTGTGACTTGACGACCTATCATCCTATGGAGCTTTCTTCTGATGGTGGCGGTACCATGTCGCTTGCCCTGCTCTATCGCCGTTTATTGCAGGATCAGAGCCTTGACATAGTTGACCACTATTCAGATTATTGCGATTCGTATGAGGAGCATTTAACTTGGATGCTAGACGATTACCTGGGGCTTTTTTCGTAGTATGGGAATAAAAATGGTTGAACCGAATGAAAAGGCTCTTGTGGCATTTGCCACAAGAGCCTTTTTGTATATATTCGTGTTTCAATTATAATGTATCTTTTTGCCGACCGGTGGAGATGATTCTGTCTTGCACGTCAATTATAGCTTTGCTCTGTTCTCCAATTCTTTTAATAGGCTTGCAGCATATTCCGCAAAGCCCGCGTCATTGGGGTGCAGGCAAAGATCACCAAAGTATTGCTCCTCGTGTGGTACAAGATCAAAGCCGTTGATCACACGTACGGTAGGATATGCCGCGCAGATCTCTGTGATCATGGTCGCAAGATCGGCAAAGCTGCCGAACGGCTTTTCGACCTCGCATTCCTTACGCCAGATCGGCGTGATCGCGTAGATCGGAATGCCCGGCTGTTGCGCGGTGAGCGTTTCAAAAAAGTGGCGGGTGTTGCGCTCCAACTCTTCTCTCGTGCGGCAGGTCCAGTCGTTTGTACCGTAGGCAACAAGAATTATATCCGGCTTCACGCCGGCCGGCGCTTCGGCAGGGGCGGGCGCAAACTGCGCGCCGCCAATGGCCTTGTTATAAAGCGTAGCGCCCATGGCGTCCGCCAGACGCACGGCATAGGTGGCCGAGGGGTGCAGGGCATCATACCCCTGCGTGATCGAATCACCGTAGACAAGCAGCGTTTTTTCTCGTTTAACGGGTGTTATGTAGGTAGCCCCCTCTATGGTCACCTCTAAAAACTCCGTCAGTGTGGAATGGGGCAGGACAATGCGAACCGTTTTTTCACCCTTACCCAACGAAAAATCTCCTAAAAAATGACCGTTTGGATAGTCACGCCATGCATAATTCCCGGTGGCGTCCTCGTCCTTCAAATTACCAATATAGCCAATCAGCGTGCCGTTTACCAACACGTCAATGGCGTAATAACTACGCACTCGAAAGATGTCAATGGTTCGTCCACCCAGGCGCAGCTGTGTTCCGTCCGTCTTGAACTCCAGCTGTACCCCTGCCGGGTGCAGCAGATTGGGGCTGTCAATGACGGAGGCCTCGCCCTCGGTAAAACGCAAAAAACGAAGATATCCGTCATGCTCGACGACATCGGTTGCCCCTTGTGCAAGGGGCTTCAGATCCTTCCCTGTGAGTGTCAATGTGTTGCCTCCTCTACCGAGAACGTTACTATGCTTGATTATATCATGTCCGATTTTGCCTGTCAACACAAATTGCCAAAAAGCCTGCCAAGAGATGCTCCCTTGGCAGGCTTGCTTTTAAACCGTCACCCAGCGTCCGCTTTCGGCCGATGCAATAATGGCGTCAACCACTCGCTGCCCCTGCTCACCATGCTCAATCGTGGGGAAGAGGGGATCTGCCTTGCCAAGCAACGAATCCACAAATGCACGCTCCTGATCAAGGAAAAAGTCGCTTGGGACGTCCACCGTTTCAAACTTGCGCGTCTTGGGATCTCCCTCGCCAATGCAGATATGGATGATCTTTGGATTGTTCAGATCAAAGGAGATCGCCCCCTTCGTGCCATACACCTCATAGCTGATGGTGTTGCCGTGCCCCATGGCACAGCGCGTGATGTGAAAGGCGCCGTGCGCGCCGCAGGCAAAGCGGGCAATGAAATCACACTGGTCGTCTGTTTCCACCGGGCCGATCTCGTCGCTGTCAAGCCGCTTGCGCTCCTTTACCACAACCGCACGCTGCGCACACAGCTCTGTGATGTTGCCCGCCAGCAGCTGTGCCAGATCGATCAGGTGCACGCCAAGGTCACCAATGACACCGGAACCGGCGTATTCCTTGACAAATCGCCATTCCAGCGGTCGCCCCTCCCACAGCGCGCTGCATTTCAGGTAGGAGGCGTTCACGCCAATGATCTCGCCAAGCGTACCGCTGTCCACCAGGTGCTTGGCATAGCGTACCGCCGGGAAAAAACGGTAGGAAAAGCAGGTCATGGCTTGTTTGCCGCTCTCGTTTTTTGCCTGTACAATGGTCTCTGCCTGCGCGCGGTTCATGGCGATCGGCTTTTCCAGATTGACATGCTTGCCGTGGCGAAATGCCTCGATCGCCATCTCGGCGTGCAGATAGTTTGGCGTGCAGATCTCCACCGCCTCTACCTCGGGGTCATCAAGCAGTTGTTTGTAGTCACGGTAGCATTTTTCAGGGGGCAAATGCAGCTTTTTGTTTTTTTCTTCAATGGCGGCGGGAGAAATATCGCAGATGGCTACGATCTGCGCATCCTCACAGGTCAGCAGTTCGGCAATATGCTTGTTCGCAATGCCGCCAAGACCAATGATGCCAATGTTTATCTTTTTCATAATCTGCTCCTTACGGGTGATATTCGTCCGAGTGATCGACAAGCGGAATGTCTTCAAGCGGCTTTGGGAAGTGCCCAAGCGTGGGGCGCGGGCCGCCCGTTGGCTCTGCCCATTCTACGGCGTTCTTCAGAATCTGCCGCACATCGGGACGGTAATAGACCGGGTATGCCTCGTGGCCGGGACGGAAATAGAAGATCTTACCGAGGCCACGCTTCCAGCAGCAGCCGCTGCGGAAGATCTCGCCGCCAGAAAACCAACTGACAAACACCAGCTCGTCCGGCGTGGGAATCTCAAATCGCTCACCGTAGGTCTCTTCCTTTTCCAGTTCGATATATTCGGGCAGGCCGGCAGCGATCGGGTGCGCCGGTTCGATGATCCAAATGCGCTCACGCTCGTCGTTTTCCCGCCATTTGGAGCGGCAGACCGTTCCCATCAGCCGCACAAACGGCTTAGAAAGATGCCCCGAGTGCAGGACAATCAGGCCCATGCCGTCCAGCACGCGCCGCTGCACACGTTCGGCAATCTCATCCGGTACGGCGGCGTGCTTGCAATGCCCCCACCAGATCAGCACGTCGGTCTTGGCCAGCGTTTCTTCATCCAACCCGCATTCGGGCATATCCAGCGTGGCGGTCTTGACTTTAAAGGCAGGGTGCTCTCGCAATCCTTCTGCGATTGCTTCGTGAATGCCGTTTGGGTATACGGCGGCGATCTTTTCGTCCTCGCGCTCGTGGACGTATTCATTCCATACGGTGACATTGATTGGTTGCATGACCTTGCTCCTTTCAGCTTGTTACCTCCAGTATAGCGAAAAAACGATCGCCCTGCAAGGGGCAGGGCGATACAAAATCTTCACTTTTCGATACAATTTGCTTGCTTGCGGTAGTCAGTGGGGGGCATACCGACCGCCTTTTTAAAATCACGGCAAAAATAGGAGGGTGTGTCGTAGCCCAGAGAATCTGCAATGGCCTCAATGGAATCGCTTGAATTGGTCAACAAATTTTTGGCCTTTTCGATTCTGCGGTTGATCCGGTAGGCGGAGGGGGAGATCCCCGCGTATTTGCGGAACATCCTTCTGAAATAGGCGGGCGTGACAAAGCACATGGCGGCTACCTCATCTAAAGAAAGACGTTGTTGCTCGTCTGTTTGCAGATAGCGAATGCCCTTTTCAATGGTCGAAAAGCCGCGGCGGCTGATGTTGCGCTGCTCAGCCCCTGCCGCCAGTAGAGAAAGGAGCTTGAAAAAGCCGCTCATCAGCTCCAGATAAGGGCGCGAGGGCATGGCATAATCGGCTGCCAGCTTGGTTATGGTGGCGGTAATCGCAGGATCTGTCAGGTTCTTTTCCAGCACCGTAATGCACTCAACGATCGAAAATGGCTCTTGCGCTTTCAGGCAAAACTCGATCAAGATCAGAGAAGGGCGGGTGCTGCAGTTGAAATAGGTGGTCGTATATTTGCTACCCTGCGGGATGCAGACCAGCGCGCCCTCGTCAGCGCGCACCGCCTCACCGTCTTTGGGATAAAAAATCGCACTCGCGCCGCACAGCCAAAGCAGAGCACTCTGCCGTCGAGGGGCAGCCATATGAAATACCTGTCCCTCGTGCCAAACCTGTTTCATCACAAACAGTGAGGAAATGTCAAAGCTCTCCATGCAGGAAAAGTCGACCAAATTGATCGTTTTCATCCGCATCGCCTCCTAAAAAACTTTTCTTTTTCGACACTAGTATAGCATAAACCACTCAAAAAGGCAAGACGAAAAACAGGTAATGCCGTGTGCGGGCTACTCATGAAAAAGGAAGAGATTTGTAAATTGACTGTTTTTACATATTTTTTGACGATTTTTACCAATTCAATTTCGATTTCATTATGGTATAATGCCTGTGAAAGAGAGGTATGTCATGAAAGCGCAAGCAGAGCAGAGCAATCAGGCACGAGAGAAGGACCCCTATAAAAAAAGTCGCGTGATGTATATCATCGAGGCGGCAGTAGAATATTTCATTGCGACCATGATCGCCGGAACGTATCTTGCCAAGGTAACGGATGCCATCGGCATGACAGATGCACAAACGGGTATCGTTTCCTCCTTTGTGTCTCTTGGTCTTGGGTTCCAACTGATTTCTATTCTTCTTTCGCGCTTTACCCCGGTCAAACGGTGGGTATCGGTGTTAAATACGCTCAATCAGCTGCTCTTTTCTTTGGTCTACGCAGTACCCTTTGTGCCGATTTCGCAGTCGGCCAAGATCGCACTGTTTGTGATACTGCTGCTTGGTGGTGAGTTGGTTGCCAATGTGGTCAACTCCCCCAAGACCAACTGGCTGATGTCGCTTGTGCCCGATCGGCAGCGCGGTCGCTTTACAGCCAATAAAGAGATCGTCTCATTGCTGGGTGGAGTCGTCTTTTCCTTTGTGATGGGCGCGCTGAACGATCATTTCCACGCTATTGGTCGCTCGGATATCGCTTTTATGATCTGTGGCTTTACCATCTTCGGTCTTGCCCTGATCCACACGCTCACGCTGGTGCTTTCAAAGGAAAAGCCTGTGGAGCGCAAGCCACAGGCAATTGGAAAGCAGCTTTCTGCCCTGGTACGGGATAAAAATCTGTGGGCAGTCATTGTTGTATGTACACTGTTTAAGATTTCGCAGTATGCGGTCACACCTTTTCTTGGTACCTATCAGAACAAAGAGCTCGGCTTCACCCTCGTCTTTGTTTCGGTGATTACGGCGGTTGGTAGCGTGGCGCGTGCATCGGTCTCGCGTCCGATCGGTCGCTTTGCTGATAAAACATCCTTCTCCCATATGCTGCAGTTTTGCTTTTTGGCGGAGGCGGCAGGCTATCTGGTGCTGATCTTTACCACCCCTGCAAACGGGCATGTGATGTTCGTCATCTACCGCCTGCTGAATGCCGTGGCAATGGCCGGCATCAACAGCGGCTGCATCAACCTTGTATACGATTATGTTGCACCCGATCGTCGCGTAGGGGCGTTTGCCCTGCAAAATACCGTGGCAGGCACGGCGGGATTTTTGACCACACTGGTGGCAAGCGCCTTTGTTGATCATGTACAGGCGCAGGGCAACCGCCTTTTCGGCTTGCATGTGTATGCCCAGCAGGCATTGGCGGTTATTGGTCTTGTGATCTGTCTTTTGATCGTGGTTTATCTTCGTACGGTTGTAGCGCGATCTCAAAGGGCAGAGAGCTCTGATACTGTTTAGGCGTCATGCCAAAGCGGCGGCGAAAGAGGCGTATGTAGTTGGAATAGTCCGAAAATCCCGATGCCGTACAGGCATCGTATACGCTGTATCCCTGCTTCAAAAGAATGCGTGAGCAGGCAAGCCGCTTGGTTTCCAAATATTGCTTGGGCGTGGTGTGCAGATAGGTGCGAAACAGGCGGCCCAGGGTGCTTTGGCTGATAAAGTAGGTCTCGGTCAGATATTCGAGGCGATCGATCTTCGTGAAGTTCTCATGAATGTCGGAGAGAATGCGGTGCAAGACCTCCGGCACCTCTTCTACACCCGCGTTTTCGGCAGGACGGCTGTTTTGCATGATCCACAAAAACTCCAGCGTAAGAAACCGCTGCTGTATACGGTCTTGAGAGCCGTGTAACAAACGGGCAATTTCCATGGTCCGTGCAAGATCCTCCTCTGACAGCAGAACGCAATGTGCGCCGCCCGCACGGAAGGAAAGAAACTCGTCAAATGCGCCGTCTTTTGTTGGCGTTAGGTGAAAGCAAAGATGATGAAAGAGCGTTTTGCTGCTGATGATGCAGTTGTGCGCCTCGTTTGGGCGAATGATGACGGCGTTGCCCGGTCGCAGACTGTACAGCTCACTCTCTACAGAAAAGGAGCATTCGCCGCGCAAAAGGATCAGAATTTCGATGGCGTCATGCATATGGCGCGGAAAAATGCGCGGTGGGTTTTCCTCCGGCCGCTCGCTGATATAAAAGGAAAGCTCAAATTCCTCGGTTGCGGGGAATTGCAGCGTACAACGGTTTTCACTTGACATGCTAAACCTCAAAAAGGAGAAATGAGATCATGGAATACGTACAAATTGATTTTACCACAAAAATCGGGAAAGTCAAGCCCATGCACGCCGTCAATAACGGCCCTGCCGGATCGGCTGTGCGCAATACAGGAAATGATGGAGCCTTTGCCGCAGCAGGCATCCCCTATGCGCGCAACCACGATGCCTCCTTCTACAGTGGCTACGGCGGCGAAAACACCGTAGATGTGCATCGCATTTTTCGTAATTTTGCGGCCGACGAGAACGACCCTGCCTCTTATGATTTTCGTGCAACTGACAATTATGTCAAGCGTACAGAGGCATGCGGCACGCACATGTTTTACCGTCTGGGGGCGGCCATCGAGCACGATATCAAGCGTGGCACCTTTCCGCCTGCCGATTACCTGAAATGGGCACGCATCTCGGAGCATATCATCCGCCACTATAATGAGGGGTGGGCAAACGGCTTTCATTTTGGCATTGAGTATTGGGAGATCTGGAACGAGCCGGATTGCCGCAACGCCGATGGCTCCAACCCCTGCTGGCAGGGAACGGATGAAGAATTCGTTGAGTTTTTCTGCACGGTCATGCCGTATTTAAAGGGGAAGTTCCCGCACTTGAAGATCGGCGGTCCTGCCTTCTGTTGGGGGTGGGGAGAGGGCCGCTTGCCGCACAAGCTGCTGTCTGCCATGCAGGCACGCGGGCTGACGATGGATTTCTATTCCTTCCATTGCTACGCGCACGACCCGGAGCAGATTCGCATCAACACCGAAGAGGTCGACAAGCTACTAAAGAGATACGGCTTTGCGGGGATGGAGACCAACCTCAACGAGTGGAACTATAACTGCGGCTGGATGGGCGAGGATTTCACTCGCGGTATTGATACCATCAAGGGCATCAAGGGGGCCTCCTATACCACGGCTTGTATGTGCGTGGGGCAAGCCTCTACTCTTGACATGCTGATGTACTACGATGCGCGTCCCTCGGCTTATAACGGTTTGTTTGCTACCGATACGTTGCGCGTTCTCAAGGGCTACTATCCCTTTCAGATGTTCAACAGCCTGTACCGTCTCGGCAACGCCGTCAAGATCGGCGATCTGCCCAAGGGCGTGTATGCCGCTGCCGCCACAAACGGCAAAAAGCACGGCATCCTGCTCACACGGTTTCTTGATGAGGCAGAGCAGGGCAGCGCGGCTGAGCCGATTGCGCTGCAGCTCGGCCTTGCAGAGGGCAAGGAATACCGCGTGAAAAAATACCTGCTGGATGCGGAAAACACCATGATGGAGACCGAAGAAACGCTCGCGTCTGACGGTAGCCTGACCGTCTCCTGCCCCATGTACACCGTGCTTTACGTAGAACTGGAAGAGATTTGAAAAAAGCACCGCCTTGATATTGAAAAGTATCAAGGCGGTGTGTTATAATAGCAAAAAAGCAGGAGGTGTCCTATGGCTACCTGGATATGGAAATACCGTGATTTTGAGTTTTTCCATGGCATGCAGTATATGCTGGCGCGCGAGGAGCGCGGCAAGCTCGTCCCTGCCTTTTATAAGATTCCGCGGCATAGTGCCTCGGTACGGTTTATGAAACAGTTTGAGCTTACAGCAGCAGAAGAGATCTCTATTACAAGCGAGGGAGATTATTGTATCGAGCTGGACTGGGTACGCTTGAATCCCGCTCCCTCCTATCTCATTCCCGCCGGTCGGCATCAGCTCCGCATCTCGGTGGGGAACCCCACGGGGATGTGCGCCTTGTGGATTGACGGTAAGACGTTGCAGAGCGATGAAAGCTGGAGTGTTGAGGCCTTTGATAACGATTGGGGGGCTGCCGCCACCTCGCCGTTGTGCCAAAACCGCGACCAAAAACCGGGCGATTTCCGTTTTCCGGAAGAGCCGTGTGTTCCTGTCTCTGATAAGACCGAAAACGGCGAACGCCTGATTGACTTTGGCCGTGAGAGCCTTGTACGGCTCTATCTGACTGATGTAAAGGGCGACGTTTCGGTATTTTACGGTGAAACCGTAGAGGAAACGTATAGTGATCGCTGTGTCATTATTGATCGCGTTGCGCAGGATAGCGAGCTGCCGCTTCGTGCCTGCCGCTATCTGCGCTTCACGGGAGCTGTTGATTTCACCTGGAAGGCTACCATGCCCGTTTTGCCGTCACTGAAAGCAACCTTTACAGGCGACGAGCAGATGAACCAAATCTGGCAGACCTCGGCCTATACTCTGGCACTCTGCAGCCGTCTGTTTTACTTAGACGGCATTAAGCGTGACCGCTGGCCCTGGGCAGGGGATGCCTATATCACCATGCAGATGGATGCCTACGGCTATGCCGATGCGGATGTGATGCGCCGCACGATGCTCGTTTTGCGCGGCGAGCGGGATGTGATCCAACCGGTCAACAACATTCTTGAATACTCCTTCTACTGGCATATGATGCTGGGGTCTTACTATACCTATACAGGCGATTTGGAGTTTGTTCAGCGCAATTACGATAACGCCCGCCGCCTCATCGAGTATTACATCGAAAAGCGTGATCGGCATGGCTTTGTGCCGCCGATTCCCGGTGTGTGGTTGTTTGTCGATTGGCATCCCATGGATAAAAACGGCGATGTGTGCGTGGTGCAAATGCTCTTTTACCGCGCGCTCTGCGTAATGACGGAGCTGGCTGCCGCTTGTGGTCGTGTGTCTGACAATACACGTTATGCTACGCTGGCAGCAGAGCTGGCAGAAAAGATCAACACAATCTACTGGCAAGAGGAGCTTGGCGCGTATGTTTCTGTCTTTCGCGAGGGGGATGATGTGCGCGAGGTGCGCCGCCACCAAAACTATCTCGCCATTTTGTTCGGCTTGGCGGATGAGACACGCACAGCGCGCATTTTGAAAACGGTGCTGCACAACAGCGAGGTGCCGCCCATTACCACCCCCTTCTATAAGTTCTTTGAATATGATGTGCTTTGCCGCACCGGCTTTGTTGAAGAGGCCTTTGCTGCCATGCGCCGCTATTATGGCGGCATGCTGGCTTTGGGCGCGACCTCGATCTGGGAGGATTTTGACGAGCGCGAGGAGGGGCTTGCCCATTACGCCATGTATGGCGACCCGTTTGACCGTAGCCTGTGCCACGCATGGGGGGCAGGGCCGCTCTATTTTACCGGCCGCTATCAGGCGGGTGTTGCGCCGCTTTCCCCGGGTTATAAGACCTTTTCGGTTACGCCCTGCCTGACGATGGGTGATTTTTCTGCTACCGTGCCGATTGGTGAGGGGCGCGTGACTGTTGCGCTGGAGCAGGGCCGCTTGACTGTTTTTTCTGATCGTGAGGGGGGCGTGCTGACCGTGTGTGGGCATACCTATCCCATTGAAAGCGGAAAGATGGTTTCCATCAATCTTTAAAGCATAAGGGCAAGCGGTATCGCTTGCCCTTATATCTTTGCCAGCTCCGTTACATATGACTCCGGACGATGGGCGTCAATGGGGGAATATTTCCCCTTTTTTCCAATGGTGTGCATATGCCCCACATGGGTGTATCCCATAATGGCAGGAGGCAGATAGGTGACCGCGTCGGGAATGTTACGGATCACGGAAAAATGCTCAAATCGTTTCTGCACCGCGCGTGGCAAGGGACCCCATGCAAAGCGCGGGCAGCCGAAACCGTAGCCGCAGACAGAAAGACGGTCGCTATAGAGAAAGGTCATATCCTCGGTGGCCAGGCCACATAGTGCCGCACCGTGTGAGTATCCCACGCATACGATCTCTAAAATGCCACCACGCGCTACACGGGCGGCGACCTCTGCTTCAATTTCGTCTCTGACAGACTTCCATACGGCCAAAAAGCCACGGTGGACAAACCAGCGCTCGTTCCCGTTTTGATAAGCACGGGCAGGGAAATTGAGGTTGCTTTTCCAATCCTCTCCGCCGTTTGAGCATTCAAACAGCAGATACAGTCTGCTGCCGTGCTGCTGCACGGCATAATCGGCTGATTTTCCCGTATGTATGTATGCGGCATATAAGCAGCGCCGAAACAGACGGTGCAGATCGGTATAAGGGCAGGGCATATTCATGGCATTCTCCTTTTTTACAGGATATGCAGCACGAAAAAAACGGTTGCCAAGACAACCGTTTTTTTGCTTTATACAAGTGCGGGGATCGGAGCCTTTACGGTGTAGGAGGTAACACCGAGTATCGTCTCCCCATCGATTTGCAGAGCCGTGGGACGATCAAATTCCACGGTGATCTCATGCCCACGGCGAATATCGACCATTTCGGGGTGATGGATATGCTCCCCCTTGAAAATAGAAGGGAACACCATCAATGTTTTCAGCCGTCCTTTGCCGTAAAATACAACAGAGGAGAGCATGCCGTCCTCGGACAGTCGATCCTGCGACGGGGCGACCATCATGCCGCCGCCATAATAACGCCCCTTCATGGCAGGGGCGATCCATACGCGGTGATATTCCTTTGTTACGCCGTCCACCGTGACACGCGCATTCGGTGCGTGGAAGTGAAAGAGCAGACCCGTGATGGCAATGGCGGTGTAGTTAACAGGCTTACCGGGATTCTTTTTCTGTTTCTTGTCGCCTACTTCGCAGCAGTAGCCGTCAATGCCAAAACCAATGCCGTTAATAAAGCGATGTGTGTGTCCGTTTACGGTAACAAGAGGTAGGTTTTGGATGTAGCGGTTGATCTGTACAGGGCCGTGGTTGTTTTCGCCCAGCACATCGCGCAGAAAATCGTTTCCGCTGCCCGAACCGTAGAGGTAGACTTCGTTTTTAATAGTGGTATCACCTAACAAATTGATAAATTTATTCAGCGTGCCGTCCCCGCCCGTCAGATATACCTTGTCTCCTTCTGACAATTGGCAAAAGAAAGCGGGCAAATCGGTTATCTCCAATACGTTGTGCAGTGAGCATTCGTTCGGGTTTAGGCCGGCGGTAAGCTCATTGATTTTGTCAAACCCTTTACCATTGGATGCTTTGGGATTGAATATGATATGGATCATCATGCTTCTCCTTATGCAATGATATGTAAAGGATATCATACAACAAAATTTGACAAAAGTCAACAACGCCTAAATGTAAACAAATTATATATTTTTTAAAAAAGCAAAAATTTTTTCAAAACCCCTTTCTTTTTGAAAAAAGATGTGCTATAATAATTAAGCAATGCAGGTATAGTTCATCGGTAGAACGCGAGCTTCCCAAGCTCGATAGGAGGGTTCGACTCCCTTTACCTGCTCCAAAGGACCAAAATCACGATATATAGTGGTTTTTGGCATTTTTCATTTACGAGCATAGAATTCAGGTACAATTTCGGTACATAAATGTAAAAGCTCCCCGGCTGACATTTGTCTGCCGGGGAGCAGCTATTATGCGGTTGCTTCGTTCTTGATTTCCTTTTTCCAGTAGTATGTGTGGTTTGCTACCAGTAGTTCGGCAGCTTTTTCGGGAACAGAGAGGAAACTCGCGTTTATCGCCGCACTTCCCGGTATTTCGGCATCCTCCGGAGTGTATTGCCACCACCCGTCCGGATCTTCAAATACTATTTCCTGCAAAGCGGCGCAATCCTTAAAGGCACCAACACCAATTTGGGTGACACTGGCGGGAATAGTGATGCTTTTTAGATTCTGGGCATAGAAGAATGCATAATCACCGATGCTTTCAAGACCGTCCGGCAGAATAATGGTTTCAATATCTGTGTTGGCAAAGGCATATTTGCCGATGCATTTTACGCTATCTTTTATAATTACAGTTTTGAGATCGCTACTACTGGTACATATGTTATCAGGAACTGTGGTACCACCAAATACGATTGTTTCAACATGCATCACAAAGGTTTGTGTAAAATAAGGAACTGCTGCGAAATCAGAGTTGTAGTAGACGGTTTTTAAATTCTCACAATCCAAGAAAATAGCGTTGTCGATATATGTTAGAGAGGCGGGCAGGGTGAATTCGGTCAGACCTGTACAAGCGCGGAAGGCTTGCTCACGAATACATTTGACACCGTTTTCTAGTGTGACGCGCTTAAGATTGGTACAGTCAGAAAAAGCGAACGCGCCGATTTCTTCAACGTTTTTGTGAATAAATACGGTCTTTATGGTTGTGCAGTTGCGGAACGCGGAATGACGGATTTTGGTAACCGGATGGCCGTCAATATCTAAGGGGATAACCAAATCCGTATCTTTACAGGAGCCAAATCCGGTGACGGTGCAGGTTATCCCATCCTGGTTGACCATATAAGAAAGGCCGTTTGATTCTTGTAATTTCTGAAAACAGTATTCGCGGTAGCTGTCTTGGCAGACAGGGCATACATGCTCGATATAACCGTCCTCGGTAATTGTAGGTTTTACCGTGGTGTCAACGTACGGATGGTCTGTCATGGGGATGGCTTGTACGGTGATCTCCCCGCATATCGTGCAGGTGGATTTTTTGCTGCCCTTTACGGCGCAGGTTGATTCTTGTGTAACCGTCCAGATCGCAAAGGAATGGCCGTGTGCGGTGATCGGACGCTCCTGCCGCTCGTTGCAAACGATGCACACACCTGCCTCAGTACCATTTTCTGTACAGGTTGCCTCCGTTGTGGTTGCCCAGTTTTCTACTGTATGAGTTGTACAGGGATCGGGTTTTGTGTTGCACGCTGTCAGCAAAAAGCATGCGATTGCCAATACGCAGAACACAAAAAACAGATCTCTTTTCATGGCGGTCCTCCTTTTTAAAATGAAAGATCGAAAATGGCTATCAAGTGAATATGGTTGGATACCATCGCGCAAGGCGCAAACGGCAGAGGTGAGAAGGTGGCATAATATTCTCCTTTCATGCCCCCCGCAGGCGCAGCCCCTTGGGATACAGATTTTTCGCCATGCCTCCCGAGACCTTGGCACCGCCCAGCGGGCAGCCGGCAAGGGTGACCACGCAGTACCCGCTCTCGATTTCTGCGGCGGGAATGACCTCGCCCCGTAAATATTCGGTCAGACGCTTGTCATCCGGTAACAGCGTAAGCTGTCTTGTAAAGCAATGGCCATAGGCAGAGAAGAGCTGATGATGGGGAAAACAGATATCCTTGCGTATCTCACCCGCCATCACACCGGCGGCAAATACGCTGTGCGGCGGCAGCGGCACGCGCGGCGGTAAAATCAGATTGCCGCGTAGCGAACGCACCCTGTTTGCTGCCTCTCCATCTCCCCATGCGCTTGTAAAGAAGGAGCGCAGGGCAGGTAGCATTGCCTTGTGTGGCGCTTCACTTGTATCGCGATAGGCGGGCAGTTCTCTGCGCTCTCCCTCATTTTTGCGCTGCAGCAATGCCAGATATTGCCCCTCGCCGGGGGAGATGTGCGGGTAAAAGCGACGGGTAAATGACAGATCCAGCCCCTTGTACGGGATACCGGGGGCGGTATGCTTGCATAGCTCCTCATTGACAGGACAGAGGTAAAAATCGGGATGCTTTTCCAAAAAGGCGGCGATCTGTGCCTCGTTTTCTTCTATTGAGAAGGTGCAGGTGGAATAGAGAAGATAACCACCCGGTGCGACCGTCTGATAGGCGTTTTCCAATATTTCGGTCTGCCGCTCGGCGCAGCGGCGCACCGTCTCCTCGCTCCAATCGGAAAGAGCCTCCTCGCTTTTGCGGAACATCCCTTCACCTGAGCAGGGAGCATCTACCAGCACCAGATCAAAATAATCCGGGTACCACTCGCCAAGCGTTTTGCTGTCGGTGTTCAGTGCCAGCGCGTTTTTGATGCCAAGCCGCTCTATGTTGCCAACCAGTAGCTTGCAGCGGGAGGGAACAAACTCGTTGCTGACCAGCAGTCCCTCCTCACCAATGGCGGCGGCCAACTGGGCACTCTTGCCGCCCGGGGCAGCACATACATCCAGCACGCGCCACCCACGGCCAATGGGCAGGGCGTTTACCGTGGCCATGGCACCGGGGTCTTGGGAATAGATAGCACCCGCGTGATGAAACGGCAGGCCGCCTACCTTTTCCTCATCATGGTAAAAGCCGTCTTGCGTGTACGGAATGGGGCTCGTTGGGATATTTGACTGTGTAAGAAAATCGGAAACGGGGATCTTGATGGTGTTGACACGCAGGGCGTGGCGCGCTGGCATCTCTGTCATTTCGCGCAAAAAGGCGGGATAATCGTCCAGAAGGAGCGTTTTCATTCGTTCGGCAAATGCGGGTGGCAGCATGCGGCACCTCCGTGTGGTCTTGTTATCTATATTGTAACATAAAAAATTACCTATTGCAAGGATCGCATAAAAAATGCAAAATGATGCATGCTGTTTTTGAGGTGATGAAAATGGAACCTAAACAGGAGCTGCCAAGTCTGAAGCTGCCCGCAGGCACCCCTTGGTCGGGCAAAAAATGCCCGCCGAAGCATCGACCGGACCCCAATGATCCGCCCGTGCCGGATCCCACCGTGCCGAATCGCGCGCATACCGAAATGCGTACAGCATTCCCGCCGGAGATGCCGCAGCGAGAGACAAAGGAAATATAAACCCACGGGGCTGTCGCATTTCGGCATAACCGTAAACAAAAAAGAAAGTGGGAAGAATTTTTTCCCGCTTTCTCTTTTTCTATGAAAGAATCTATCCTTCCCGCATCGTAAGGTAGAAAACCTACGGTTTTCTCCTCTTTTGTTTAATTTTTTGTTTACTATCTCCGTTTTTCGCCCTCGACGTATGTGTATACGCCTCACGGGCGAAAAACGAAGATTTCTGCTCAAAATCCGCCGAGCTCCTTGCAACATATAAAAATGCGAGCGAGAAAAACATTTCTCGCCCTTTTTGTTGCGCAAAAAGCATGTGCATGCTGCATTTTATTGAGACAGCCTAGGGGGTCTTTTAGACAGCATCCTCTTCTTTTTCGTCAGCCTTTTCGTTTTTTTCAAGTGCGCGGACAGAGCGGGCATATTCACTGGGGGCCATACCGGTAACGGTGCGGAACTGACGGGAAAAATAGTGAATGCTGTCATAGCCGAGCAGCTCGGCAATTTGCGTCAGATTATAGTTGCCCTCGCGGATGTAGGCCTTGGCGGTATCAATGCGCATGCGGATGAAATAGGCCGTTGCTCCCATTCCGGCACGCGTTCTGAAAACAGCCTTGACGGTCGACTCGCTCACACCGGCATAATGTGCCAGCTCGGCAAGCGAGACGGGAAAGGCCAGGTTCTTTTGCATATAGTCGGTCAATTGGAGAAAAAGGTCGCCCTCTATGCGGTGACGGAGAGGGGAAATTTGCTTCGCCGGCTCGCTGCGCAGCAGGAGGATCAGCAGCTCCTCCAAATAGGAGCGGATCAACTGCTCTGCGCCGATCGGCGGCAGCTCGTGCTTTTCCATTTTTGTCGTGCCGGGGTCGCCGAGCGGGGTAGAGAAGACGGCCTCACTTTCGCGCAAAATCCCCGCGATCAGTTCTCTTGCACGTTGCCCCACGTGCGCATGCAGGGAGCGAAATGCCTCCATCGCGGGGGAAGGGCAGGAGAAGGAAAGCACGACCAGGTTGGGGGCAACAATTCCGTTTGCGCGGAGGGTGTGCCACTCATTCGGCTCATGAAAGAGAATTTCGCCGCGGGCAAGGCGGATCTCACGATCGCCCGCTGTGGCAATGATCTCACCACGGTCTACATAACCGCATTCCCAAAAATCGTGCGCTTCACCGGGATAGGTATAGCTTTTTGAATATTCAAAATAGTGTACGGTATACAACTTATCGATGGCGATATCCTGTGTCAGATCTGTTCCTTCGTATCCCATGGCAGCCTCCTTTTTTCTCATTATACCATAAAAACCGAAAAATGTAAATAATTTGTCGGATTTTATCAATACTTTTTTTTCAACCGTGCTATAATCATAGTAAACCAAAATATTACTTGCAAAATCCATAAGAAT
>JAFTQX010000050.1 GCA_017462545.1 Clostridia bacterium | reverse complement strand
GTAAAGCTGCATCATGATCTGCTCGGTGGGCTTTACGTTTTCAATGTCGTAGGGCTGCTTTACAAGCGGGAAGAAGGGCAGGGTCGCGATATACATATTGTCCTGCACCTGCGTCTGGCAGGCAAGGCAGGTCTTGAGCTCGGTGTCGCCCTTGATGCGGTAAATGGTCGCGCAAGCGCCGCAGAAGCCGCAACGGCATCCGACGCCGCGTACCAGCTGATAGCCCGCGTACTCCATCGCGCCCATAATGGTCAGGCTGGAGGGGACCTCATACTTTTTGCCGTAGAGGTAAATATTGATCATATTACTCATTGCGATTATTCTCTCCTATCAGTATTCATCGGGCAGCTCATCCAGCTCGTCAAAGCGGAACACGGGGCCGTCCTTGCACACGTACTTGTTGCCGATATTGCATCTGCCGCATTTGCCGATGCCGCACTTCATGCGAAGCTCCATCGTGGTGAAGATCTGCGTCTTGTCAAAGCCCGCATTCGTGAGATTTGGCAGCGAGAACTTGATCATGATGGGGGGGCCGCACACCAGCGCGCAGGTGTTGACGGCGGAAAGGTTCAGCTCGGCGATGTAGTTGGGCACAAAGCCAACGTGACCGTCCCAGCCCTCTTGCTCGCGGTCGATGGTGAGATGCACGTGGAAATCGGGGGTGCTCATCCACTCGGAAACGATCTCGTCATAGCCGACCAGATCCTCCTTGGAGCGAGAGCCGTAGATGATGTCCACGCGGCCGTATTTGTCGCGGTTGTCGCGCACGTAGTTGATGACCGAGCGCAGAGGTGCTAAGCCGATACCGCCCGCCACGAACACAAGGTTCTTGCCCGCAAGCGCCCCGTCCACGGGGAAGGGTCTGCCGTAAGGGCCGCGCACGGTGATCATCTGTCCCTCGTCCATCGCGTGGAGCCAATCCGTGAGGCACCCGCACTTTTTGATGCTGAATTCCATAAAGTCCTTGTTGGTGGGCGAGGAGGTGATAGAGATCATTGCCTCGCTGACACCGGGGACAGAGAGCATGGCGCATTGGCCGGGCTTATGCTCAAACAGCTTGCCGCCCTCGGGTGCCTCTACGCGAAAGGTCTTAACGTCGGGGGTATCCTGGCGGATGGCGGTGACAACGCCAACGTAAGGGATCAAAGTTTCTTGATTCATGCCTTTTTACCTCCCAATGCTTTCATTACTTTTACAATGTTCATCGAGATGGGGCAACGGGAAAGGCATCTGCCGCAGCCAACACAGCCAAATACGCCCTCGTTATTTTCAGGGAAGTAAACAAGCTTGTGCATAAAGCGTTGGCGGAAACGCTCCAGCTGGCTGTTGCGCGAGTTGCCGTGCGCCATCTTGGTGAAGTCGGAGTACATACAGCTGTCCCAGCAGCGGAAGCGCTTGATGCCGTGACCGGTATCAAAGTCGCGGATATCATAGCACTGGCAGGTGGGGCAGACAAAGGTGCAGGTGCCGCAGCCAAGGCAGGCCTCGGAGAGGGATGCCCATTCGGGGCGGTCGAAGAACTCCTTGGTAAGGCCGCCGCCAAAGCCCTCGGGGGTGAGATTGGCGAGAGGAAGCTTATCCAGAATGGCATTGAGCTTTGCCTTTGCAGCCTCGACCTCCTGCTCGTTGCCCTCGCCAAACAGATCGGCATGGGCGGCAAGCAGCGCCTCGCCCTTTTCGGTATTGGCGCGGAAGGTGTAGCCGTCCTCTACCTCCCAAACGGTCACGTCACCGGCAGGGTTGCCGGCGTCGATGCCGAAGGTGCGGCAGAAGCAGGTCTCGTCAGGGGCTGTGCAGGCAAGCGTGATCACCACGCCGTGCTCGCGGCGGTTTTTGTAGTAGCTGTCAACAGGGTCGGCGTGCAGGTACACGCGATCCAGAATGTCAAAGGAAGCAGCATCGCAGGCGCGCACACCAAACAGCACGAAATCCTCGCACTCCTCGCGCGTGTCGATCACCTCGATCTTTTTGCCCTCCATCTTGAAATCCATCAGGTTTTCTGTCTGGG
>JAFTQX010000049.1 GCA_017462545.1 Clostridia bacterium | reverse complement strand
GTGGAATAGTCGCCAAACTTGCCCGAATATTCGGACTTTTTCATCACGTGAATGGCATCGGGCTCAATATAAAGACCGATCTTCGCCTCGGGTGCTACGTAATCGGAGGTCTCGATCATCCACTTAAAGCCGGCAATATCCACAATGATCTCGTAATAATCACCCTTAAAGGTCACCGAGGAAACCACGCCCGAAAGCATACCCTTTTCCACGGGCACCACATCCACGTCCTCGGGACGGATGACGATATCGACGGGCTCATTCTTGGCAAAACCGCCGTCAACGCAATCAAAGGTGTGACCCGCAAAGCGCGCTTTGTTATCGGCAAGCATCACGCCGTCAAGGATATTCGATTCGCCGATGAAGTCGGCCACAAAGGCATTGACGGGCTCATTGTAAATATCGGTAGGCGTGCCGATCTGCTGGATCTTGCCGTCGGCCATCACGACCACGGTATCGGACATGGAGAGCGCCTCCTCCTGGTCGTGCGTGACGTAAATAAACGTGATGCCCGTGGCGTGCTGAATGCGCTTGAGCTCGTTTTGCATATCCTTGCGCAGCTTGAGGTCGAGCGCGCCGAGCGGCTCATCAAGCAAAAGCACGCGCGGACGGTTGATAAGTGCACGTGCAATAGCCACGCGCTGCTGCTGACCGCCCGAAAGTGTGGTAGGCTTGCGCGCCTCAAAGCCCTTGAGGCCCGTCATGGTAAGCATTTCGCGCACACGGTCACGGATCTCCTCCTCACTCACCTTTTGCAAGCGCAGGCCAAAGGCCACGTTATCATAAACGTTCAGGTGAGGAAACAGTGCGTAGTTTTGGAACACGGTATTGACCTGTCTTTTATAAGGCGGCACGTCATTGATGCGCTTGCCGTCAAAAAACACGTCACCCGTGTCGGGGGTTTCAAAGCCGCCGATGATGCGCAGCGTGGTGGTTTTACCGCAGCCCGAGGGGCCGAGAAGCGTGACAAATTCCTTGTCGTGAATATCAAGGTCAATGCCGCACAGCACCTGCTCGCCGTCAAAGGATTTAACGATAGTTCTGAGTTCGATCAGTTTGTTGTTCATTCCGCATAAATACTCCTTTGGGTAAAAAAATTCGGAATGGCTCGCTAAAACAAAGTTTTAGTACAACGAAACCATACAGCGGTATTGTAGCATAAACTATAGGAAAATGCAATAGGTTTTCACAAAAAATACGGAATTAACCGAAATCTCGGCGCATCTGCCCGAAAAAACCCGAAAATTCCCGATTTACGAGCGAAAAAACTCCGCTTTTCTCCAAAATCCTTTGAAATCCTCTAAAATCCTCGTTTTTTGTAGCCGCAAGCCCCGAAAAGCAAAAAGACAGTCCCCGCAAGAAACGGAAACTGCCCTTTATGGCGCACATCGCGTCAGCTGCGCGGCTTACCGCCGCGACAGATCGCCGCAGCAACAAGACCGAACACGAGAGCTGCCGCCGTGCCGCCCGCAGCAGCCGACAGACCGCCCGTAAACGCACCGATCAACCCTCGCTGATCCACCGCCTCACGTACCCCCTTGTAAATGAGATAACCAAAGCCCGTGAGGGGTGTGGTGGCACCCGCGCCCGCAAAATCCGCCAAGGGGCGGTAGAGCCCAAGCGCCCCCAGCAGCACACCCGCCACCACAAAGCTGACCAGAATGCGTGCAGGCGTCAGCTTTGTCTTATCAATAAGGATTTGTGCGATTACACAAAAGGCACCGCCAATGAGAAACGCCCATATCAGTCTTAACACAATTTCCATGCTTCCTCCTCCTTTGCAGCAAGGCACACCAGGTGCGCCACAGCAGGGATACACTCCCCTTGCTGAATGATCTGCGGGCTCATCATGGCACCCGTGCCAATAAAGAGAACGCGGCGCAAAGAGCCCTCCGCGAGCTTTGGCAGCAGATAAGAGGCAAGCACCGCCGCCGAGCAGCCGCAGCCAGAGCCACCTGCGTGCGTATCCTGCGTGTCACGGCTATATATCATCATGCCGCAGTCGTTGTAAGTGCTGCGGATATCCACGCCCTCGATCTGCATCAGATCACACAGAATATCACCGCCCTCATACCCAAGATCACCCGTGACGATCAAATCAAAATCCGCGGGAACGGTATGCGTTTCTCGGAAAAATCGCAGAAGTGTATCTGCAGCCGCGGGCGCCATGGCAGCGCCCATATTGGCCGCATCGCGCACGCCCTTTTCGATCACGGTGCCTGGCAACACCGCGCGGATGTGCGCCTGCGCCTCACGCGCGCTTCCCACCACAAAGGCACCCGCCCCCGTCACCGTCCATTGTGCGGTGGGGGCGCGCTGCGCTCCGTATTCAAGCGGAGAACGGTATTGCCGTTCGGCCGTGCAGTTGTGCGAGGAGGCCACCGCAGCCGCACGGCGATAAGCACCGCGCGAGACCAGCATTGCGGCCAACATCAACCCCTCGGCTGCCGTTGAGCAAGCGCCGTACAAGCCAAAATACGGCACGTTGAAATCTTTTAATCCGTAAGCGGCGCCGATGCACTGATTCAGCAGATCTCCCGCAAAAATAGCATCAAGGGCGGTGTCGTGCAGCTTGCCCTTGGCAAGTGCGGTATTCAGCGCCATGCGCTGCATTTCCGCCTCCGCCTTTTCCCATGTCCGCTGCCCGAAGCGATCGTTGTCGCCGTGCAGATCAAACCAATTGCCAAGCGGGCCGTTTTTTTCTGTTTTTCCCACGACCGATGCCGCACAAAGTATGCCGCAATCGGTCAGCTGTAATGCTTTTCTCATCCGATATCTCCCCTTTCCTCCCTCTTATTTTGCCGGCATTTCCATTATTTATGCATCAAAAAAGGTGTGCGGTGCAAAATGCACCGCACACCAAAAAACCGAGAGACCGACACCCGTGGTGCGGCAACGCGCGGTTTTTATTCGGCTCTGTAAGCAAGCACCTTTTCGAGCACTTCCTTCAGATTGCAAAGAATTGCGCAAACCGCATTCTTTTTGGCGATCGCTTCGTCAAGCGCGGCATTGGCTGCTGCGAGAGCATGATCCGCCAGCTCTGCCTTGCTGCGCAGGGCGCTGCACTCTGCCTCAAGCGCCACGATCCTCTCGCGACACTCCAGCAGCTGCTCGTCCAGCAGCTCGGTGCTCTCGGCGTTCGGCTCTCCCACGGTCACGAAATCAGCATCGTAGGAGGGGTTTTCAAACCAAACCTCACCCTCGCACTTGATGTAATCTCCCGCCTTTTCATCCCAGCCGTAGGACTTGCTGTCGGTATAACCGCGGTAGCGCGCCACGGCGGGATTTTCCTTGACCTTTTCAAACAGCGCCTTTACGTCGGCGCGTGTGCTGACCTTTTCCTGATAATTCAAAACAGTTTTTCCACTCCTTTCAAAATATTCAGCGCGGCTCGCAGAATCTCCGCGCCCTCCTCCTGCTGCATCACGTCGAGCGCACGACGCTTGATACGTATTCACTCAAGCGCCTCGCCTCTATCGCTCGCGTTCACGCCCTTCGAATAGGCAATGTCGGACTCGATTTGCGCGACCATTGCCTCCTCGTCAAACTCGCAGCCAAGCTCGCACGCAAGCACGCGCAAGCGCGTGAGCACGTAATTCAGCTTTTCCACGGAGGAATAGTCTCCAAACTGCTCTGCCTGCAGCTCATATTCCCTTGCCGCCTCGACCAGCGCCTTCATGTTTTGCATGGCCTTGACCTTACCCATGCGCAAATATCTGCAAATACTGTAGACCAGCGCCACGGCATTGACCAAAATGCCAAAGCAAATACCAACGATTTCCCAGTTGGCAAGGATCCACTCAATAACCGTCACAGCTACGCTCCTTTCCTCAGCGCACAAAGCGCCGCTTGCCAAAGCCGCCCTTGCGCTGCACGAAGCGCGCGTAAGAACGCCAGGCCTCCTCAAACACGCCATTGGCGAACTGATAGCTCTCGGGGGTGCCCTGCACGAACTCGATCATGGACACGAGATAGGTCCAATAGACCTTGTCGTAGGGCGTGGGCACCGTCAGCTGCTCTGCGGCAAGACCGATATACGGCTCCTCCCTGGAAAAGCGGCCGTGAACCTCGCACGCGATCTTTTTTTCGAGCTCATCAAGCCAACGCAGCATCACCGCGTCCTCAAGCTCATGGGGCTTCACGCTCTGCACAAAAGCAAGTACTTCACTTTTCGTCATGCGCTACACCTCACACGTCGCGTCTGCGGCTCTCATCTGCAAAACGGCCCGCCTCGCGCTCCATCAGCTCTGCGGTGCGCAGATCCTGAATTTCGGATTGGTCAAGCAGCAGCGCGAATTTGCGGCGGATTCTGGTCCATACGCCGCGGCGAATGACGCAGTTTTTGCCGTTGATGGCCACGTAAACGTCGTCCTTATATTTCTCGTTATCCTTGAACAGACGCACCTCAACATACTCGTTGAGCCACGCCTCCTGCTCGCGCAGAAAGCTTTTGAATTTTTTGCTCTGCTCATCCTCGGCGCGCGCCTGCTCGCTTTTCTCGTCGCGCAGCGCCGAGATCTTGCTCTCATATTCGGCACGCAATGCCTCGATCTCCTTTTGCAGATCGGAAAGCGTCACCTTTTCCTTTTCACTCATCTGCATATATCTCCTTTCTGTTTTTGCAGGAGAAACTTGGGTTTCCCTCCCGCGGGGGAGCGCTCACACGGGGTGTGCCGCGTGTGAGCGCCGTTGATTTTGGGCGCAAACGGTATTAGTTTTCGCCCACCTCAAAGGTAGAAGCCGTCTCGATACGGATCATAAATGCCTCAACCAGACGGGCTGCTGCCTTTGTGGCCTTCCAACCAACGGTTGCACGCTGGTTGAGGGGGTCGGCCGTGCCGGCAGAGCCAAGCTGCTTCACGATGTGCTGCAGCCCGCCGCCGGTCAGCTCCGTGGTGCCGTATGCGTTGTCACCAAGCACCAGCGTGGCGTAAACATCGCGGCCCGCAAGACCTGCTTCGCCGGGATACAGCATATCCGATGCGGTGGTAACGATATCGGTAGCACCAATGCCGCCCGCAACCAATTGTCTGTCAAAGTAAAGATAGTTGTCACCGGTCTCGCTGTAAACGGCACCCGTGATCTCGGCGTACTGCCAGGAAGCCTCGGAGGCGTCATACATCAGCACGGCACGGCCTACCATGTCGCGGGTTGCGCGGTGACCGGTAGCACCGCTGCCGATCTTAAGGCGATATTTGGAGCCCGTACCGAAGCCCTCGGTCGCGCTGCCGGCCGCATCCAACGTGCTGTAAGCACCCGCGAGGCAAGCGATGGTGCGGGAGGTAGCGGTGAGGTCGGGGGCGTGGAAAACCTTGGCCTCGGTGCTCTCAACAAAGCGCACGCCCTCGATCATGCCGATCTCACCCTCGTAAAGCTCCTTGGTATCGCAATACTGGTGCGGATACTTCCAGTTGGCATCGTTGGTGAGGTCGTAGGCACAGTCGGGATGGATAATGCAAGCGTAAGCACCGTTGATCTTCTCGGCATTCTGATTCTTGAGAAAACGCACGGCGCGCTTGATGCAATCCACCGACATATAGTGGTTGCCGCTTTCCTGACCGCCCACGAGCAGATAGCGTGCGGTGACGGCGTCCTCGCCGTACTGCACGTTGGTACCGCCGCACAGCACCTCGCGGGTGATGGTGTCAAGCGTTCTGCCTGCCTGAGAGCCCAGCAGCTTGGTTGCCATCACAAGATTGTTGTCAATGGCCGCCAGCAGCAAGAGATCGGAAAGCTCAACATAGCCGCCGTACTGACGCACGGTCGCCTCCACGGCGCCCATATTGAGGGACTGGCCTGTGGGCGTCACACCCTCGGAAAGCGCTGCGGTCAGCTTGGGCAGCGGATCATATTTGCGGAAGCGAATCGACTTGCCGCCGTTCTTGGGGATCGAATGCTTTTGCGCAAACTGATCGTGAATGAGGTTGGGCTCGGCGTTATCAATGAGATAATCCGCATAATATGTGCGCATCTCATCGGAAAGACCGCCACCCTCCACGTAAGAGGTCACCGTGCCGTTCTCGGCATCGGTATAGCCTACTGTGGTGTTAATGTTCTCACCTGCACCGAAACGCTGCAGGTCAAAAATGTTTTCTTTGTTCATACCTGTTCCTTTCTTGTCTTATCAAAAAAGCAGGCTCAGAACTCGATACGCTCGCCCTTGGCGGCACGGCGTGCCATATCGGCACGCTCGGAGCGCGTGAGCTGTGCGGCTCCGCCCTTGAAGTATCCACCGACACCGGGAGTCAATGCACCCTCCGAGGGACGCAAGCCGCGGGCACGGATGCTTGCGGTCACGGCACGCTCGGTTTCCTCGCGTGCGCGCTCCACAGCCGCTTGCACGGCCGCTTCAATTGCCTTGCTGTCCGCCGCATCCTCCGACACGTCACGGGATGACGGCGCACTCGCCGCCTCTGCCGACGCCAGCTTCTCTTTTTCCGCCCGTATGGCGGCGCTGAGCGCTGCCTCATCGCGTGTGCCGTAATGCTCGGCCGCAGCCTCGACCACCCCTCGCGCACGTTCCAGCTCTTCCATCATGCTTTTTTGTCCCTTGAAACGGCGGTTGAAGGTCTCTTGGAAGAATTCTCTGAAAAGGTCCTTAAACTCCCCCTCCATCATACTTCTGAAGGCCTCTTTGCGCGTTTCCTTGCTCTGCTCCTCGGCGGCAGGAGCTGCTTGCATACAGTCGCCCGATGCCTGCGGGGTGAGTGCAGGCTCTACTTCTCCACCCTGTACACTCTCGCCGAAAAGCGAGAGATCATACCAAAATTCAGCTTTCATGTTTTCCTCACTCTTTCGTGGTGTCAGACGGCTCAAACCTCGGTTAGGTTACCGCTTTCCGTCTGCTGCATTATAACATAGCTCGCGGCAGTTTGTCGTCAACCGCGCATGGCGCATATTGCATATTTTCGGGATGCTGCAGGGCAAGCGCCGCGAGTGCGTCCGTCACCAGCTCGAAGGCCTCGGAAAGCGCGCCGCAGCAGGACAAAAACGCCCTACCGGCCCCCAGGGAGCTGCGCACGTGGCTGCAATCCTCCCGCTTTTCGGCAAAGGCTACCAGCGCCCCCGTCAGCGCGGAGACGGCCGCACAAAGCTGCCGCCCTGCGGGCGTGGCATCGGCGTGACCGCTGACAAGCAAGCGGTATTTATTCCCCCGCCTCTGTGCATAGACCCGTATCATATCGCCGCATCCCCCACAGCATCATCCTGCAGGGCGGCACCACAGACGGCGGCTTGCTCGGAAAGGGGCACCTGCACACTTGTCACTTGCTTCCCTCCTCTGCCCTGCGGAGCCGCTGCCTCCTCCTCTCGCAAAAAATCCGTGATCTGGGCGCGCAAGCTCTCCACACCGGGAAAATCCATCGCATCAAGCAAAACCTGAGATGCGCGTGCGTTGGCGGGATCAAATACGCCCATGGTATAAAGATTTGTCAGCATCTCATTATACGAGTAGCGCGTGTAAGGATTTTGCTTTTCTGCACGCACGTCGATGTCAAAAATGGGACGGCGCGTGAGAGGCAGACCGTTACCCGTGTACCCTCTCTCCTGCTCCTTGATGTTGCAATTCGACCAATTGAGATAACGGTGTACGCCGTTTTTGCCGAGAATGCGGAAGCAGCGCACCTCGCTGTAAAACTGCCGCACGCATTCCACCATCAGGCGTGCCAGCTCCACAAATGCACGATAAGAGGCATTGATCACATCACGCATGGTCTTATTGGCCGCCTCCTGCAGCGCCGCGATGGCCGAAGCGGCGGTGACACCGCGGTCGGTGGCGCCGTGCAGCACGTCACGGTTGGCCGTCGTTTCCTTCAGCTCCGAGATCTTTTCGTTTTTAATGCTGAGCCAAATATCATCAAGCGGGGTCACCTCGATCTGGCGCAAGCGCTCCTCGTCGGGATCCCCCTCCACCGAAACGATACGGCGGGAAAGATCACAGAACTCATTTTCATTGATGCCTGTGGTGTTTTTGCAGAAGTACCGCACCCGCGTGGCCCAGTCCATGTATTCCAGGAGATTGCGATCCATGCGATCGATATAGTTCTGCGGATCGCGTCCGACGGCGATCACGCCAAACCCAAGGGTGCTGCCCTCGATGGGATAAAGCACATCAAGCACAAAGGGATATTGTCCGTGCTCGTACCACCCCTCTGCATAGGCGGGATCGTTTTCGGTGGCAAAAAGCACCGTGTCGCCCACAAACTTGCAATAATGCAGCACCGTGCGGCCGGACGGGGTACGCTTCTTGTAGTACCAATCTACCACAGCCACCTTGCCGTCCGCGCTCTCCTGCGGGCAGAAGAAGGCGTCAATATCTCCGTTCACACGCCCGTCAAAGCGCGGAAACTGCGCACGCAACGCAGAAATTTCTGCCATCTCCACCACGTATACCGAGCGCGATTGCTGAATGTGGCGCACATCCGGCTGCCAGAAGAGATTGCCCATATCCACGGCACGTACAGCGACGTCGCCCATGCCGTTTTCAAGCTCCGAATTCCAGAACACGCCCCAAGCACAAACACCGTGCTTCAGCTTATACCACATGTTATCGGAATACGCCCCCTCAAAATTGGAACGGTCGAGAATGACGGGCAAAATGGCAGAAAGCGCACGTGCATCCTCCTCGTCGCTCTCCTCACGGGGCAAGCAGGTTGCCATGGGAATGTTTTCCATGAGGTCTGCGTGCTTTTGCATGAGCGCATTAAAGAGCCATGCAGAGGTGGGAGCAAAGCTTTCCCCCTCGCTGTTTTTGTGTGCACGTGGCGCCACGCGCAGGCGATACCACTCCTCCTCGTCCTTTACACGTGCCATAAAGCACTCCGAAGCACGCCGCCAGGCGAGCAGCTCCTCCATGGCAGCGCGCACCTCTGCCTTACCGATCACTGTTTTCCTTCTCATAAATTCTCCTTTCCTTTACCGTATTTCACGGCGACTGACATACTGTGTAATCTCGCGGTCAAGCGGATCAAAGATCCTCCTTGCGCTCCTTCTTGTCACTTCTGCCGGCAGCATGGGTACCATCATACAAAGATACCGCGTTTCATCCGCGATATGATCCTCCATGTCACTATCCACATCCTCCGGATGTGTCGCACTGTATTGCAGGGTCGGGACGGTACGCAAAAACTCGCGGCATCCCGAAAAAATATATAGCATGGGCACACCGTTTTGGTCAAAGGCCAAACGGTTGTGCATCTGCATCCATCCGGCAATACGGCGGTTATCTCCCCGTTCAAAATAGACGCCGCACCGTTCTGCCGTTTCGGCTATCGCCTCACCGCGCGAGGCATCCCATATAGCGGGATCCGCCACGCCTGTGATCTGGCGCCCACAGAGCCACGGATGCTCGCGCTCAATGCGTGCGATCTCGCGAAAGATCTCCTCGGGGCTCATGCGCACCCCCACGTTGGCCTCACCGCGCACGCAGCCGTAAAATTCGAGGAGCCGATACAGGCGGCCGTCGCCGTCCTTTGCCCACCAGCCAACCGAAAAGGGCTTCGCGTATCCGAAGTCAAAGGAACGGTAGAGCCGCCATTCGCGCGGCGGTGTAAACGGTGCAATCACGTGCGTGTGCCGCCTATCCGTATAATGCGTGGGATCATCCCGAAATTCCTCAAACACCTGCCCCTCGTAAACGTTCCAATCTCCCTCAAGATGCGCACGGCGCTTGTGGGCGGGTAACGCCTCAAGACGCCGCACGTATTCGGGGTCCGCCTCCATCAATACGCGATTATCGTAAACCACCGCAGGGATAAAGGCATAATCCTCGCCGCGTTCAAGACCCTCAAAATGGCGATCAATGAACAATCGCTTGATATAGGCGTGTCCAACGCCGCCCGGATTGCAGGTGTAATACACGCGGGCAAAAAAATCCTTTTTGGTGGTACGCAGCGCCGTACAGATGAAAACGATCCACTCCTCCTTAAAGTGGGTGGCCTCCTCAAATCCGATCACATCATACTCCGCCCCCTGATACTGCAGCACGTCGCTGTCGGCATCGCAGTAACCAAGCGTTAAGCGCGACCCGTTCGGGAAGATAAACGCGCGCTCGTCCTTTTTAAAGGTAGCGTATCCGGCAAGCTCGGCCTGCAGGGGCAGAATGTGATTTTCCCGCAGCTCCTGCAGACTGCGACGCAAAAGCAATAGCCGCAGCCCCGCGTGCCGCATGGCAAGCATCACCATTTTGCGGCGCATGGCCCATGATTTGCCACCGCCGCGCGCGCCGCCGTAGGCGGTATGACGTGCACGCGAAAGGAAGAACTCGCGCTGCCGCAGATTGGGAACCTCAGAGCGCAGCTTGTGAAAAATCAAAGGCTCCATGCGTCAAGTTCCCCCTCAAAACGGATCACGCCGCCCCCGCCGCCCTCTGCCTCCTGCGCGATCTTCTTGCCGAACGTGCGGTCAAGAATGCTCTCGGCCGCCTTCAGGCGCAGCTCGGGCTTGAGCTCGCAATCCTGCATCAGGGAAACGATCACCTCCACCGCTGCCACACCGGATCTGAGAAGCAGACGCTCGGCCTCTCCCGCTTTGGGCGCTTTTTCCCTTTTTGCCATAGCAGCCCCCTTATTCCTTGGCGTCTGCCCTCTGAAACAGCACGCGGTAGTGATCCTCCTCGTGACTGATATCGGCACGCCACGACGACAAAATCTCCACAAGCGCCTGCTTTGAAACCGTAATCTCGCGTACATCCTCGCTCTCCTGCAGTCGACCGATTGCCGCTGCGGCACAGGGCTCCTCTGCCGCTGCCAAGGCAAACAAGGCCATAAACGCCCCCGCCAATCGCACGGTCTCCTGCAGCCCCTGCACATCATCCTTTAAGTGTCTGATCTGCTTTGCACGCGCTGCCAGCAAATAGCGCGCCGACGCCTCGCTCTGCGCAAGCGTCTTTTCCGTTGCTTCGTTCATTGATATCTCCTTTCATAATAACCGTCAAGTGCGCCTTTGAAGGGACAGCACTTATAGTTGTCCGGGTGTGCGCAATAGGCATATACAATGTCGCGCCTTGCGCCTCTGTCCGGGAGCTTCAATTCTCCGCATTCACAATAGGTGATCCCCTTTTTTTCATAGCGAAAATAGGGGCACATTCCTGCCACCGGCATCTGCATTTCCTCCTCTGCATCGTCTTGATTTTGGGACGGCCAAGAAGCAACCATGCGTTTCGTTTTTGAGACGGTTGTATTGCGACAGCAGGCTCAATTTAAGAAACACCGCCATAAGCAAGTGGTATTTCGGCGCATTGCACGCTTCGGTCGTTCCTGTTTTGGGACGATTACATCATACACCGCACCGCCCGGTTTGTCAAGAGCCAAAAGATGAACAAAGTGTAAATTCGTCACATTTTTGAGACGGCTGCTTGACAGAAGAAATTGGCTTTGGTACAATAATATCAAAGAAAGAACACCGCGCTGCCAAGGCCGCAACGGCCACCGCAGCACACGAGAAAGGCAGCACACTATGACTGTATCCGATCGCATCCGCACACAGATGAACCTTTTGGGACTCTCCTACGGCGAGCTGGCCGCCGCCACAGGTCTTGCCAAATCGGCCATCCACCGCTATGCCACGGGGCAAACCGACAAGGTGCCCACCGAAGCGCTTGAAAAGCTGGCGCGCGCCCTTGGGGTTACGCCCGCGTTTTTAACAGGGTGGGAAAGTGAGCATCCGCACACGCTGGCAGCACATTTTGAGGGCGAGGAATTTTCCGAGGAGGAGCTGAAGGAGATCGAGGACTTCGTGCGCTTTGTCAAATCCAAGCGAACGCGCTGAAAGGAGGCTGCATGTACGAGCAATTGCTTGACGAGGCCGTTGCCAACGGCCTGACCGTTATTGAAAAATACCCCTTTGAATCGGCGCGAATCCGCGGCCTTTGCTGTGATGACACCATTGCCATCAGCGCACAGGTCGATACCGCGGCGGAACGTACCGTTGTGCTTTGCGAGGAGCTGACGCACGCACTGCACTCCTACGGTAACATTTTGCACGACGGGCGCATGGAGCGCCGTACGCAGGAACGCATTTTTGACCGTCTTGTGGGTCTTGGAGGGCTGGTCAAGGCCTCTGCTGCCGGTTGCCGCGAGACATGGGAATTTGCCGAGTTTTTCGGCGTTCCCGAGCGTTTCTTTAACAACGTGATGGAAAACTACCGTGAGCGCTACGGTGTGATGAAAAAAATCAAAAGCGGCGGCGAGGAATTTGTGCTCTCCTTTGAACCGACCTTTCGCATCCGTAAGCTATGCACCACCCGCCACAAGCAAAAAATGATCCGAAAGGAGCGTGCTGTATGAAGCAATATCTGATGGCACTTGATCAAGGGACAACCAGCTCCCGCACCATCATTTTTGATGCCGACGGCCATGTTGTAGCCAAGGTGGCACGGGAGTTTACTCAATATTTCCCAAAGGAAGGCTGGGTCGAGCACGATGCCATGGAAATTTGGGAAAGCCAGCTTGAAACCGCGCGAGAAGCGCTGCGGGCCGCCTCCCTTTCTGCGACCGACATTGCGGCTATCGGCATTACCAATCAAAGGGAAACCACCGTGGTATGGGATAAAAAAACCGGACGACCGATCTGCCCCGCCATCGTGTGGCAATGCCGCCGCACGGCCTCGCGTTGCGCCACGCTGCGTGAAACGGGAGTGGATAAGATCATCCGCGAAAAGACCGGCCTTGCGGCCGACCCCTATTTCTCCGCCACCAAGCTGCAATGGATTCTGCAAAACGTACCGGGCGCCAAAGCGCGCGCAATGGCAGGCGAGCTGCTTTTTGGCACCGTGGACACTTGGCTGCTCTATCAGCTGACCGGAGGCAAGCTGCACGCAACCGACCCCTCCAACGCCTCCCGCACCATGCTCTTTAACATCCACACTCTCATGTGGGACGAGGAGCTTTTGCAGTTGTTTGATATTCCCTGCGCCATGCTGCCGACCGTCATGCCCACGGTTGGTGTGTTCGGCAGCACCGATGCTGCGCTCTTTGGCACACCGATTCCCATCGGCGGCGTGGCGGGCGATCAGCAAGCGGCACTCTTTGGACAAGGCTGCTTTGAGGCGGGAGATGCGAAAAACACTTACGGCACGGGCGGCTTTCTGCTTATGAATACCGGCAAAACACCAACCGCCTCGCAAAACGGGCTTCTCACCACGGTGGGCTGGCAGCTCGGCGGACAAACGACCTACGTGCTGGAGGGCTCCGTGTTTATCTGCGGTGCTGCCATTCAATGGCTACGAGACGGCCTCGGCCTGCTCACCTCCTCTGCCCAAAGTGAGCAACTGGCCGCCACCGTACCCGACAGCGGCGGCGTTTACTTCGTGCCCGCCTTTGTCGGACTTGGCACCCCGTACTGGGATGCCGACACGCGCGGCACCATCTGCGGTATCACACGCGGCACCACGCGCGCACACCTTGTACGTGCGACGCTGGAGGCCATGGCGCTGCAAACGGTAGACGTGATCGACGCCATGCGTCGCGACACCGGCCTCACGGTGCCACTCTTGCGTGTTGACGGCGGCGGTGCGGCCAATTCCCTGCTTTTGCAGATGCAAAGTGATTTTGCCGCCCTCCCATTGGCACGTCCCGACTGCATTGAAACCACCGCCTGGGGTGCAGCTACGATGGCAGGGCTTGCCGTCGGTATATACAGCAGCACGCAAGAGCTGCTTGCACGCACGGCAACCGCCAAGCTTTTTGAGCCCGCCATGCCCGAGGATCAGCGCTTAGCACATCTTGAAAAATGGCATCGCGCCATTGAAAGCGCACGCCTGTTTGCCAAATAAATACATGAAAAAACCGCCGACGGAATTCCGTCGGCGGTTTTTTTGCTGCGGCAAAAGCCGCATAGGTTTGGTTTTAGCCTACGATACCGGAACGCTCGATACCCTGTACCAGATGTCTCTGGCAGAAGAGGTAAAGTACGATCAGGGGCGCGCAAGCCATCAGACCGCAAGCGTAAAGCACAGCCTGCTGATACTTGCCGCTGGAACCGGTCTCCTGCGTCCAAATCGTCGCAATGGTGGTCATATCACCCAAGTTAAAGTTGGGCAAATAGGACATCAGCTGCGGAGGATTGACCGAGAAGAAGAGCTGCAGATAGAAGTCATCGGTCCACTGCCAGCAGAATGCAAACAGGAAGACGGTGATGAGCATCGGCACCGAGAGGGGCAGAATCACCTGTACAAAGGTACGGAAAGTGTTTGCACCGTCAAGGTAAGCGGACTCCTCCAACTCATCGGGCACGCCGCGGAAGAACTGGCGAAGCAGGAAGATATAAAGACCGTTTTTGAAGGCAAGACCCGTGATGGAAAGCAGCAGGATCGGGACGACACTACTGATGGTGCTGATACCGCCAACAAAGGTGTCGGGCAGGATCTTGATCTTAGCGAGAATCGCATCAATGCCCTCAATACCCGTACGGGCACCGCCTGCCAGGAAATTGAAGATACCAAAGATATCAAGATGCTGGAAGCGGTAGAAGATTGCGGACTGCATCGTACCGTGGGGGATGGCCAGGGTTAAGATCACCAGGAAGAAGATCGCCTTGGAGCCACGGAACTTAAACTTTGCAAGACCGTATCCGACAAGCGCACACGAGAAGGTCTGCAGCAACGCGCAACCAAGAGAAAGAGCCAACGTCAGGAAAAATACCTTGAAATACTCGAGGTCCACAATAATGGATTTGTAGATCAAAGCGGAAAATGCACGGGGCACGTTCACAACGGTATCATCCACGAAGTTGGAAGCCTCCATGAAGGAGCGCATCACGATCGTGTAGAAGGGCTTGAGGATTACAAAAGCAATACCGATCAGAAGAAGGAGACGGAAGATGTACCAAAGCACGTTCTTGGCAAAATAAGACGACAGATATTTTGCTTTCAGTCGCTCTTTGAGACTGGTACGCTCAAAGTCAACGCGGATCTTGTTTTTGGATTCGCGCATGACCTGCGGCTTGTTGTCCATATGATTTGTCATAACTGCACCCTCCTTCCCTTAATCTCTTCTCTGATAGAAGACGTATGCGGAGAAGATACCTGCCACAACGCCAACGATCAGCAATACTACGAGGAAGTACATCCAACCCATCGCCGCACTGACGTATCGACCGTCAGACTTGGGGTTCATGTACATGTTGTTGATCACCTTCATAACCGTGTTCGAATCCGTTGTAAAGGAGTCGATGATCGTATACACGGCATTTACCAGAATCATGGGGCTTACCATGGGGAAGGTAATCTTCCAGAAGGTTTCCCAAGAGGTTGCACCGTCGATCTGGCAGGACTCATAAATGTCAGGCGAGATCGACTGCAGAGCCGCAAGGAAGATCAGAATCTGTACACCGGAGCGATTGATGATGTTCGAAATACTTGCAACGGCAGAGGAAATGTAGGTCACCAGACCCGTACCGAAGCCAAGCCCCTCGAAAATGCTGGCAAGCAGCACCTCAAGTGCCATGGTGGACTCCAGCTTTTCGGTCGCACTTGCTTCGGTACCGAGCTCAAGGCTACCGCCGGATGCACCGTAGGAGGTAGACATGATCGACTCCATGATACCCGTAGAAACCACAACGGGCAGGAAGAAGATGGCACGGAAGGCAGCACGGCCTACCATTTTTTGGTTCAAGATCACCGCTACGAAGAGCGAGAAAATGAGAATTGCGGGAATGTCAAACGCCATTTCCTGCAGACCCGTAAGCAGCGACTGTGCAAACTGGGCGCTACCGGTCAGAGCGGTGTTGTAGTGCGTAAAGCCTACAAACTCTTTGTTTACGATGCCGTCAACCGTGGTGTAGTTGTAAAAGCTGTAGGAAATCGACTCCCACACGATGGGCAGGTAGATGAATACCAGACCGATCACAAAGGGAAGCACGAAGATCCAACCGGCACGTGCCTTCTTTCTGTCAAGGGAGGCAATTTTTTTCTTTTTCTGCGGCGCAGTTTTTGCTGCGGACACTTTGACTTGATCTGTCATAATGATTTACCTCCCTTAAGAATTGGTGTGCTTGATCACAACGTAGTCATAAGCGCTGACGTTATAGATCACGCCGTCTTTTTCAACGGTTACTGCGTAATCGTTGAAGTTCAGAATCAGGGACTTGAAGGCAACGGCCTTGCCGTCCTTGTAATCACCGTAGGTGACGTAAACGATCTCGCTATCAACAGCATATTTATAAGCACTGTCAACAGCCACATCCTTGCCTGCATCTGTGGTGTCTACCACGGGCTCGGATTTGATCTCCAGCTTTTCAGCCAGGTTTGTAACCAGCGTTTCCACGCCGATGTCAAGACCGTCGCCGGCCAAAGCAAGCTTGAACAACGAGAAGAGATCCTCAACACCGCAGCCGGCGAAGGAGGTCTTGTCGTAGAGGAAGGTGTCACGGTCGGTGCTATGGGTGTAGGAAAGCGTAAATGCGGGATCGCTGTTGTACAGAGCCAGCAAAGCGGGAATCTGTACGTTCTGGATATGCTCCAGCGTGCCCTGCGCAGCCAACAGCACGTCAGCATCCGCATCCGTATCTACCAGGAACTGGTAGTTCTCGGTTGCAGCAGCCAGCAGCTCGTCTACGGTGGCTCTGATGGTGCGCAGCTCCGCTACGGGAGATGCCAGATACGTGGTGAGTGCCAGTACAAACGCTCTTTCAACACTTGCGTCGCCCGAGGTAGCTTTGCGTGCTGCCCAAGCAGTCATCAAAGCGCTGTCGCTTGCGCGTTGGTCGTTGATCGTCTGCAGATGGCTCTCAAGGAGTGCCATGTAATTATCAAGTCTGGTCGAAACCTGCTCGATACTGGTGGTAGCAATGTTGATGTTCTCAAGTCTTTGCTTCACCTGCTGGGCCTTCTTCTCAGCCTCGGCAAGTGCATCCTGCAGCAGCTCGTTCTCATCGGGAACGCGCGTGCCGTTCAAGAACTCGTGGCCGATGATCAGCTTGGTCTGTACGTCAGCCAGCACGGAATTGAGCTCCTTGTAGATCTCAACCAAGCGCGCCTGCCAGATATCATAACGCACAGAATAGTTCTGAGACAGCACCTCGTCCTCCTTGAGGAGCTCGGTGTTTGTGTAAGAAATAATGAAGTAAATGCCAGCACCACTCTCCATTGCCTTCAGCATTGCGTAGGAGAGGTTGCCCTCCATGTTCAGCGCGGTGCCTGCAAACTGCACGTAACCGTGAAGCACCACACCCATAAACGGCACGGTGGCATACTCGTTGTTGTAACGGTTGGAGGTAAGCGGTACGTCAAGGATATGATCGGCATGGCTCCAAGTAAATGCGTTACCGCCGTTTACCATCACGTCATAGCCTTTATCGGTGAAGTACTGCAGAGCTTCGATGGTGTAGTTCTTGGAATCCTCACGCAGCGAGGTCTTTTCCTCACTAAAGCTGGAGTTCAAATCGCTGCCCATCGTGGAAAGCGAGATCGCCATGTTATCATACTTGCTGTATTTCTTCTCCAGCTTTTCATAGAAACGGCTGAAGGTTGCGGGAGACAACACCATCTGATAATGGCTGACCAGAGACTGAGAGGTAACCGAATATACACGCTTGGAGGTGTAGCGGTTACTTACTGTACGTGCACCGTACTTCTTCATATTCACGGAGGAGCCGGAGCCCTGCGTGTAAACGAAGTCGAAGTCGGGGAACAGGCCAAGCTCAGGATGCTCGGCAGCATATTCTACCAGATCCTTAAAGCCGGATTTTCCGCCAACGGAGCCCTGCCATTTCAGCTTATACGGCACCTCGGAGTAAAGACCGCCGTTGGCATAGCCCTTCATCTTGAACTGAACGTTTGAAACGCCCTCAACGAGCAAGTAATCGTACATGGTCTCAATGTCCTCAAAGGAGGTCAGCGCCACGGAAACGGTTACCGGCACAGACATGATCTTCTTAACGGTATCCATGCAACCGAAGGTCTCGATGTAAAGCGGAATGGAGGAAGCCACATCATCGGAGGTCAGGCGCTCAAAGCCGCTATCCTTGGCATCCAGATAATTGCGGTAAGCCTACGCCATGCCCATCCAGGAGCACTCGTAGTAGCCTGCCGTTCCCTCATACTTTTCGTCGGAGAGAAGAATGTAGCGAAGCTTATAGTCGTCGGTATAGCGGCGGCTTGCATAAACCGTCCAGCTCGACTTCGAGGTATCACTCTGACGGGTGATAAAGGAAGGAACGATGGTGGAATAATACTGCGTGGAATGGTTGATCGCAATCGAAGCAAGGGTCTCGCCCTCCTCGATAATGGCAAGGAAGCCGCGGCTTTCGGTCGTGCCGTCCGTGTAGGTAGCGGTCTCGATCTGGCCGAACACGGGCATACGCATCGGCGTGGTGTGCGTACCCGTCACAGACATCAGGGCATAGTCCTCACCGTACACACGTGCCATACGGTATACGCTCTGCGTCAGCTCGTACAATGCGCCGGAGCCATCGGGCAGGAAGGAATAGCCGGTATACACAGTGCCCTTATCGAAAGGCTCTGTGGTGTCGGGCTCGCCGTTCTCACCCTTGATGGTTACTTCACGCTTCGGGTTACCCTTGTAGCTGGCACCCATATACGGCAGGATCTGCAGGTCAGTCACACGGTAAGTGGACTCGTCATAACGCAGGCCATTGGCAGGCAGCGCCACGGACAGACCGTTGGCATCCACCGTGTACTCAAGAGCCATTCTGAATACAGCGGGAGAGGTTGCCTCCTGCTCGAAATCTACCAGCTCGTAGTCCTCATCCATCTGTGCGAAGGAATAGTCGGGACAGTATTTCAGCACCCAAGCCTCAAGCTCGCGCAGAACCTTGGTCTTAGTGATATCGTCGTTGTAAACGTAGATATCAATTCCCTTCTCCTCGGTTACGGGGTATGCGTCCGCGATACCGGGACCACCCTGCTCCTTAAGAGAGTAGTAGGACATGAATTTTGCATAGTTACGGCTCGTAAGATTTTCTCTTAAGGGCTCAAGAATTCTGGTTTCAAAGCTCGATTTCTCGATACGCAGCGGCAGGAGAATACGGGCAGAAATCTCGCCCATCGCGTACTCTACGCGCACACCGTTCTGAATGGGCGTTACTGCGTATTGCCCCTTCAGAACAGCATCGGTAAAGCTGTTAAGCGTTTTGCCACCCTTCTTGCTATCCTCGTAGGACAAGATGATCTGAGACATCATCGGGTGACGCACACCGGTCTCGCTGCTGGGCTCCTTGGTCATATCCCAAGGATTGGTAAACAGGATCTCGCCGGTTGCGTTCTTTTTGTATGCCACGATGCCAAGAGCCTCGTCGCAACGCAAAGAATACGTACCGTCGTTGTAATATTCGGTCATAGCTTCGAAGCGGGCTTCCATGCTCTCGTACGCCACCGACGTCAGATCCGTCGTAGTCGTGGTCGTCGTGCTGCCGGAAGTTTGAGAAGCAGAAACCGACATGGCGGGAACCATGCACGCAAGCATCACCACCGTGAGAAGCGCACAAAGGAACCGCGTGAGCAGTTTAGTATTTTTCATTTTTTATCTCCTTTCTGCGCTTACAGTCGGTAGTTGATCTCGGAAACGATGCTGGTAAAGAAGCTTACCATATCCATCACGAGCGAGGTAAAGAGAACGCCGAGGAACATGATAAATGCCATACCTACGATCGTACCGAGGACGGTGATCAGGTTCTTGCCCATCGTATAGTCGTGGGTCACCATGGTGCCAAAGAAGATCAGCATGCCGGCCCAGATAAAGCCGAGAACGATGATCAGGTTAAGGATATCAAGCTCCTCGCTCACCACGAAGTTCGAGATAAGCGTAACGGGGATGGTGGTAATGGCGATCGGCAGTACCGAATAACCAACACTCATAAAGATATCCTTAAAGCTGCCCTCACCCTCGAACAGAGTCGTCAGACACCAGTTTGCAACCACAAACAGGAGCACGGGTACGAACACCACGAGAATCTGCATGAAGATGTTGGCATTGCCGGTGTTCTGGGGATCCATCACGTAACCGGAGCCCACAGCGCGGTAGAAGAGTGCCAACACGGTAACACCCATGTACACCAGGGCCGCGCGGACGGAGCCGCGTTTTTCGTGCTTCAGATCCCAGAAGCCGTCGATCGGATGGAACATCACGTGGAACACGTAATAAAGCTCGTCTTTAAAGGTGCGCTTTTTGCCCGAAACGGAAACCTGCTTGTTGATCTTTGCGGCATGCTTGAGGAATTTGCCAAGCAGAAGGCAAACCACCACGATCACCACGGGGATCATCAGGAAGAAGCGGGACATCCACTCTTTACGGAGCTCCTTGTAAGCAACGGAATAGTTTTCCGTATCGTATGCAGCCTGGTAGTATTCGAGAGCCTCCTCGTACTTACCGCTGCGGGAAAGTGCCTGACCGATGCCGATATAGGCAGCGTCATAGTTGGAGTTACGCATCAGGATCTCTTTCCAGTCATCGATCGCGCGGTCGTAAAGACGCTCGTTCTGATGGTAAAGAGCCTGGATCAGTACATCGCCGTACTCGGTGCGCTTAAAGACCGTGATATTACCCGTCACGTCAAGCACAAGGAAAACGTCATCCTGGTAGCAGATCGCACGGATCGACTTCTCGGTAATGTTACCGAGCTGGTTACCCGTGTCACCGAAGGCAAACAGAAGATTGCCGTCGTAGTCGTAAGTAAAGATCTTACTGCGCTCAAAGTCGAAGATCGACCAAGTGCCCTCGGGACCGCACGCAACGTCCTCCACACGGGAGATGGCGCCGGCGGTGTCACTGCCCTTAGCGGAAGCCTTGTAATCGATCTCGCCTGCAGGCGGCCAGAAGCCGTTACGGCGCATGATCTCATCGCCTGCGGGGTTCAGAAGCTTAACGGGCGCGTAGGTGCCGAGCTTAGACTTCGTCGTGATAGCGGATTCCATCTGTGCCAGCAGATCCTGCGCATAGATCGAAGCGTAGATGAAGCCATCCTCGTTGATAGAAATATTATTGTAGGGATAGGACACCACGTTGGTGGCTTGCTTTCTCTGCTCTGCCGTCTGGAACTTTCTCCAAAGCTGCTCCCATACGGAAAGCACCGATTGCTGTGCACCGATAAAGGTGGTGAACTCACCCTTATCCGTCATAACGATGATACCCTCACTTGTCTCGGTAGAAACCACGTAGAGTCTCTCGTATGCGTCAACCGCCATGGCAACGGGCCAGTAAACGGCATCCTCGGAAAAGAGCTCGGACTCGGGGGCCTCGATCACGGAGTTGAAGCTGCCGTCATGGTTGAAGGTAACGATACGGCTTGCCTGCGTGTCGCACACGAAGATACGACCCGGATACTTGAGCTCGTCGCCCTCGTAGCGATCTTCGGTAACGAATACGCCCTCGGGCTTGGTGAAGTAGTCTGCGATACCCTGGCCGTTGATAAAGTTCTTGATCTCAAAGCGGAGATGGTAGTAACGGTCAAGGCAAAGGATACGGTCGTTGTCGGTATCGGCAATGTAAACGTTACCGGCCGCATCGGTCACCATATCATTGGGGTTGGCAAGCGCAGTATCAAGACCCATAGAGGTCGAGGTAATCGTCTTCTCCGCCTTGTAGGCATCGGGCGAATACAGGGGCTTGCCGTCAATGGAATAGGTGTAGGTTGTGTATGCCTGTGCAGCGCCTGCCGGAATGGCGAAAACCATCAGGAGGGCAAACAACACGCATGTAAACGATATCAATTTTTTCATGTTTTTCCTCCTAATTAGTCTTTCATACCGGAAGAGCCCATCGTTTCGATGATGTTGGACTGAGAAATGACGAACACGAGGATCGGCACCAACATCATAATAACCAGAGAGGCCGCATGTGCACCTGCACGTTTGATACCGCCCGCCATGATCTGACCGATTGCGTAGTTAAAGGATTTCAACTGCTCGGAGTGGATATAAATGGAAGCACCCTTATTCCACAGATCCTGGAAGGAGTAAATGATCAGCGTCAGCCAAGCGGGCTTAACCATGGGCATGGCAATGACCCAGAAGGTACGCAGCTCGGAAGCACCATCAAGACGGGAGGATTCGAGCACGGCGTCGGAAACGTTGGTTTCCATAAACTGCTTCATCAGGTAAAGGCCAAGCGAGGTTGCCCAAGCGGGCACGATGATCGCCCAATATGTATCGATCCAGTTCAGCGCACTCATTATAATAAAGGAAGTAACTGCTGTAACCGTGGAGTGGAACATAAGGGAGGTTCTGACGGTTTTGAACATCGTTTTACCGCCGGGGAACTTGATCTTTGCCATTGCGTAAGCTGCAAGAGAGGAGAAGAACAGGTTGCCTACCGTACCGGTAATGGAGGTAAATACGGTGTTGAAGATGTAACGGGAGAACGGTACCCACGAGGTGTTCATCAGCATGAACAGATCGCGGTAGTTTTTAAACGTGGGACGACGAACGAAGAAGCGCGGGGGGAACATCCACAGCTCGTCAAGAGGCTTCAGCGACTGCATGATCACGTAGATCATGGGCAGGAACATGAAAGCACCCAGAATGATCAGCATCACGCTGATGCCCGCATCACCGCCGGCCGAGCGGTTGAGGACAACTTTATGTTTTCTTGTACGTAATTTCTTCGACATATTACTGACCCACCTTTGAAATTACTTTCTTAACCAGCATGTTTGCACCGATCATGACTGCGAAAAGGACAACTGCGATCGCCGAGGAATAACCTACCTCAAAGCGCTGGCCGCCGTAGTCATCCAGATGGTGCATGATGGTGTGCGCTGCGTAATCGACGGACGG
>JAFTQX010000002.1 GCA_017462545.1 Clostridia bacterium | reverse complement strand
TCTGTAGCAGTCGTAAGCCCAACGCGGGTTGTTCGACTTCTTTGCCATAACCTCTACTACGTCCTCATTCAGACCGAGGTTCAGGATGGTGTCCATCATGCCGGGCATGGATGCGCGCGCACCGGAACGAACGGAAACCAGCAGCGGGTTCTCGAGGTCGCCGAACTTCTTGCCGGTGATCTCCTCCATCTTAACGATGTACTCCATGATCTGTGCCATGATCTCATCGTTGATCTGTCTGCCGTCCTCGTAGTACTGGGTGCAGGCCTCGGTGGAAATGGTGAAGCCCTGGGGAACCGGGAGACCGATCTTGGTCATCTCAGCCAGGTTAGCACCCTTACCGCCAAGCAGCTCACGCATGTTTGCGTCGCCTTCGGTGAACAGGTAAACATACTTCTTGCTCATCTTTCTTGAATCCTCCAAATATAATATTATTTATTTTTTTCGACATTGGCTGCAAATGCGGCAAGCCGCAATTTGCATCCTACATTATATCACATCAAAAACGAAATTACCATATTTTTTTCATTCTTTTGTCATTTAAATAGCATTGTTTACATTTTGTTCACATTTTTATTGGCAGGCACTTTTCGGAATGTAGATGCAAAAGACCTCGCTCAGTAGATCTCTATATTCGGTGAGCAGTTTGCCGTCGGTGCGGGAGATGTTAAAGGCGCGGTAGAGATAGTCTGCAAAGAAGCTTTCATCCAAAACAATCATACCCGCCCCGATCTCGTCCGGCCGGGACTCCTGGAGGGCGTTGTCCTTCCACGCCTCCGGGCGAACCTTCCAGCCGTCGGCAATGAAAATGATCGTGCCTATCGGCAGCTCATCTGCCGTGAAACGTTTGGTAGCGGCAAATTTCATGCCAAAATCACCGCTGCCGTTCAGTATGTTATGGCTTCCCGCCGCCATCGAATGCCAGTATTTGCCTACGGTGAAGGTAAGCTCCAGCTTGGTGTAGTCTTCCAAGGAAAGATCCAGCGATGGTTCTTCTGTATAAGACGAGGCGGTTACCTCCCAATCACAGAGAATGGCGTTGTGCGCACTCTCGCGGCAGACAGAGGCATGGTCACCCCATAGGCCGGGCGGCGCGTAGGAAACGCTTGCCGGGTCAATGCCGGTCAGTGCACCCAGCGTAGTCAGGGAAGCAATATAGCGGCCGTAACTCAGCGAGAGGTGATAGCCGTCTCGTGTCAGCGTGTCGCCGAGAAAGGACGTGCGCGCGTTTTGGATGGCAGTTCCGCTGGGAACCAGTACATCGAAATCACGCATCAGCACCTCTTGGGTAACGGCGTACACAATGTTCTCGTACATAGTCATCTGGTCACGCCCGTAAGCAGCAAAGCCGCCGTGCGTGGAATCCTGCTGATAGGCCCATGTCATTTGGAAGGCCAACTCCACTCCCGGCACCTTTTCGCGCACATAGGTCATGAGGTCGTCAAGCGGCGCATAGGTTGATGGCTTGCCCGAATCATGACTGGCCTGCTGCAGCATCACGTAATCCCATTCGGCATAGTCAAGTCCCATATTGACGGTGTAATTGGTCTCTACGGCTGTCCCGTCCTTGCCAAAACGGTGAAATTCGTATGTTGCTGCGCCGCTCTCAATATTGGTCAGGTGCTGTTCCAGGGTGCAGCCACCAATAAACAGGTTGGCAAGACAAATGTTTTCAGCCGGTATGCCGGCAGAAAGGGCCGTCGCGTAGAGATGTGCCATCGCATCATCGCCAAAGCTGTTGCCAAGGATCAGCAGACGCAGGCTGTTGCGCGGCGAAACCGTGACCTCATAGGAGATAGGCTCAGCCAAGCCGGAAAGATCTTCTATCGTTACGGTGTAGGTGCCAACATGCTTAGCGTTGTAGCTG
Source organism: Clostridia bacterium (assembly GCA_017462545.1). Classification (GTDB taxonomy): domain Bacteria; phylum Bacillota; class Clostridia; order Oscillospirales; family CAG-272; genus UBA1740. The sequence goes on along the minus strand of JAFTQX010000002.1, from coordinate 561 downwards.
TCGGCGTTGATGCGGTATTCATCGGCCGAAAGGGCAACAAAGCTGCCGTCATTCTCGTCACCGCCTGTGCGGTAAACAACCAGCCCGTCAGCAGAGAAAGGTTCAAGATATGAAAATTGCGTACGCCCACCCTCCGCCGTCAGCCTGTACGTGATGGGAGGACTTGGCGGTTCGTCACCCGTCGGAGGGGTGATGCCTTCTCCGCCACCGCAGGATACAAGCCAAACCGCTCCCAAAAGAAAAAAGAAGATCATAAGAAGAGTCCTTGCTACTTTCATCTGTTGTCTCCTTGTTTTTGTTTTTTTAATTGTATCATATACAGCGAGCTGTGTCAACTTAAATTGAATACGGCTTGGGCAGAATTCTCTTTTTAAAAAAGGGCAAAATGAATTTGCAAAAAAGCGGTTGACCTTTTCCTTCGTCTGTGCTATAATACCTTCATCCGCCTGCATAGTTAAATGGATATAATAGCCCCCTCCTAAGAAAACCTACTATGTTCGCCAATCAGTTGGTATATGCCTTTACAACTCAATATGCGCCAGTAGCTCAGTTGGATAGAGC
>JAFTQX010000048.1 GCA_017462545.1 Clostridia bacterium | reverse complement strand
TGCCACCTCCGGCCCCGGTGCCACCAACCTGGTCACCGGCATTGCCACGGCCATGCTGGACTCGGTTCCCATGGTGGCCATTACCGGCAACGTGCCCTGCAACCTGATCGGCAAGGACAGCTTTCAGGAGATCGACATTACCGGCATTACCCTGCCCATTACCAAGCACAATTACTTTGTCAACAACGTAGCCGATCTGGCAGATGCTATTCGTGAGGCCTTTCGCATTGCGAGGTCCGGCCGTCCCGGCCCGGTGCTGATCGACGTACCGAAGGATGTGCAGATCGCGCAATACGACTACGAGGCACAGCCGATACCCGAAAAATTCCCCCTGCCGAAGGCGTCTGACGCCGAGATCGAAGAGGCGATCGCCCTGATCGCTGCTGCCGAGCGTCCGTATATTTATATTGGCGGCGGCGCGGCCGGTCTTGGCATGGGACAGGAGGTTCTCGACTTTGCCGAAAAGATCGATGCCTACATTGGCTGTACCTTCATGGGGCTTTCTGCCATTCCGAACGGGCATGATCGTTTTCTCGGCATGCAGGGCATGCACGGGCACTATGCCTCCTCAATGGCGCAAAAGGATGCCGACCTCATTCTCGGCATCGGCGTTCGCTTCAGCGATCGCGCAACAGGTAACCTTTCCAAATACGCCAAGAACAGCAAAATCATTCAGCTTGACCCCGACTTTGCCGAGATCAACAAAAATGTAAAGGTCGATCTTGGCATTGTAGCCGATGTGCATGATTCGTTTATCCGCATTGCTGCCGGCGTACAGGCTGCCCGCCATCCCGCATGGGGCGAGCTGGTCAGTCGTCTGAAGGCAGAGGAGCGAGGCTTTGAAAAGGAAGCGGAGGCGGCCGCCAAGGCACCCCTGCCGCCCAAGGCTGTGCTGGATATCATCAATGAAAAGAAGCCGGCCGGCACCATTACGGTAACCGACGTTGGCCAGCACCAGATGTGGGCTGCACAATACGCCACCTTTGACCGCCCGCGCCGCTTCGTTTCCAGCGGTGGTCTTGGCACCATGGGCTTTGGCCTGGGTGCTGCCATTGGCTCATATGTGGCAACAAAGGATACCACCGTGCTGATTACGGGAGATGGCAGTTTTGGCATGAACCTGACCGAGCTGGCAACTGCCGTTTCCTACAACATTCCCATCATTATCGTATTGATGAACAACGGCGTGCTTGGCATGGTACGGCAATGGCAGACGCTGTTCTTTGGCAAGCGATATGCAAGCACCGTGCTGGACAGACAAACCGATTTTGTCAAGCTGGCCGAGGCATTTGGCGCGACCGGCTACCGTGTCGGCACAAAGGCCGAGTTTGCCGAGGCCTTTGAAAAGGCGCTGAAGGCAAGCGGCCCTGTCGTCATTGATACGATCATCGGGCAGGACGAGTTTGTTTTGCCGATGCTGCCGCCCGGTGGCTCGATTGAGGACATCATTGTCAAGAAGGGGGGGGACGAGGCATGAGCAAATTTGTAATTGCTGTGTACGTAGACAACAAGTTTGGCGTGCTGACGCGTGTCACCAGCATGTTTACCCGCCGTGGCTTTAACATTGATACGCTGACGGTAGGTGAGACCGAATCGCCCGAATACTCCCGCATTACCATTTCCTTAAGCGGCGACGGCTATGCCAGAGAGCAGCTGATGAACCAGATGCGCAAGCTCTTTAACGTCAAAAAGGTAGAGGTTTTGGAGGAGAGTGAGATCATTAAGCGTGAGCTGATGATGATCAAGGTAAAAAACACGCCCGAAACCCGCGCCGACATTCTTTCTGCCGTAGAGGTCTACCGTGCCAAGGTAATTGACTATACCACGGGCGAGCTTTGCGTGGAGATTACGGGAGACCCGAACAAGATTGACGCCTTTGTCAAGCTGATGATCCCCTTTGGGATTCTTGAAATGTGCCGCACGGGCATTGTCGCCCTGGAGCGCGGCAGTAACACACTTTTAAACAAATAAAATTTTTATAAAAAATACGGAGGAATTTTATCATGGCAAACATTTACTATCAGCAAGATTGCGATCTGAACAAGTTAAACGGTAAGACCGTTGCCATTATCGGCTACGGCTCGCAGGGTCATGCGCACGCCCTGAACCTGAAGGACTCCGGTGTAAACGTAATTGTAGGTCTGTATACCGGCAGTAAGAGCTGGGCAAAGGCAGAGGCCGCCGGCCTGACCGTTATGACGGCCGCAGACGCAGCAAAGAACGCAGACCTGATTATGATTCTGATCAACGATGAAAAGCAGGCAAAGCTCTATAAGGAAAGTATTGAGCCCAACCTGACCGAGGGCAAGACTCTGGCCTTTGCCCACGGCTTTAATATCCACTTTGGCTGTATCAAGCCCCCGAAGAATGTCAACGTCATTATGATCGCCCCCAAGGGTCCCGGCCACACCGTACGCAGCGAGTATCAGGCTGGCAAGGGTGTTCCCTGCCTGATCGCGGTTGAGCAGGATGCGACAGGCGACGCGCTGGAGATCGGCCTTGCCTATGCCCTCGGCATTGGCGGCGCAAGAGCCGGCGTGCTGGAGACCACCTTCCGCACCGAGACCGAGACCGACCTCTTTGGTGAGCAGGCTGTGCTTTGCGGCGGCGTTTGTGCCCTGATGCAGGCCGGCTTTGAAACGTTGGTGGAGGCAGGCTATGACCCGAGAAACGCTTATTTTGAGTGCATCCACGAGATGAAGCTGATCGTAGACCTGATCTATCAGAGCGGCTTTGAGGGCATGCGCTACTCGATCTCCAACACTGCCGAGTATGGCGACTATATCACCGGCCCGAAGATCATTACCGCCGAGACCAAGAAGGCAATGAAGAAGATCCTCTCCGACATTCAGGACGGCACCTTTGCCAAGGACTTTTTGCTGGACAGGTCCGACGCGGGCGCGCAGGTTCACTTCAACGCTATGCGTAAGATCGCGGCAGAGCACCCCTCTGAGGTCGGTGGTAAGGATATCCGCAAGCTGTACAGCTGGAGCGATGAGGATAAGCTGATCAACAAC
>JAFTQX010000047.1 GCA_017462545.1 Clostridia bacterium | reverse complement strand
GGCACTGTTTGTAAAAAGGAGTCAGGTATGAAAAAAGGAACTGTGATCGCACTCATTATTGCCGCCTGCTGTTTGGTGGCAGGCATTTGTATCATGGCAGCTGCCTTGATCGGCATTGATTTTCATGTAAAGGAGCTCAGCGTTATGGAGCCAAAAACGACCACGCATACCGTATCCGAGAGCTTTTTGGATATTGATATTCGCACGATAGAGGCCGATATCAAGCTGCTGCCTGCTGAGGACGGTACCTGCCGCGTGGTATGTGAGGAGACAGACAAGATCTCTCATGCCGTGACCGTTGCAGGCAATACGCTGACCATTCGTCGCCATGACAGCCGCAAGTGGTATGAAAAGATCAATCTGTATTTTCCCACACTTTCCCTGACCGTTTATCTGCCGCAAGAAGAATATGCCGCCCTCACCCTGCAGAGCGTGAGCGGGGATATTACGATTTCGGATGCCTTCTACTTTGGCAACACCGCCATCAGCAGCACAAGCGGCAATTTGACAGATCATGCACGCACAAACGGCAATCTGACCGCCAGCACCGTAAGCGGCAACATCACCCTTTCACAACACACGGGTGGCCACTTAGCGGTCAGCACGACCAGCGGAGAGATCCATCTGCGTGACATGAGCGCCTCGGCTGTTTCGGTCAGCACCACCAGCGGCAACATTGCCATGACCGATGTGGTGGCGGTGGGCATGCTGCAAGCCGAGAGCGTGAGCGGCGAGGTGTACCTGACACGCGTGGATGGCGATCGGCTAACTCTTTCTACCGTCAGCGGCAACATCACCGCCTCGCTTCTCTCGGGCAAGGATTTTTCCTATGATACCGTCAGCGGGCATGTGTCATTGCCGCCCGATACCGCGGGGGCGGGTGCATGTCAGCTCGAAACCACCAGCGGCAACATCCGCATCACGATCGAAGCATAAAAAGAAACGGCCGTTCGGGAGTTCCCGAACGGCCGTTTCTTATGGTTTTTCGTAACGAAGATGATTAAAATACCCCGTCCCCACACAGACGTTGATACCAAGCGCGCCGTAGCTGTGCGCGTCGTTGACAACGCGCATGATCTCGTTGCCATTCAAGTAGACCGTGATCGTAGCTCCGATCGCCTCTATGCGCAGGGAATAGGTCTCGCCCGGCTCAATTTTGGTATGAACCGCACGCAGATCGGTCACGGCACCATCCTTCTTCATCCACAGCTTCACATACTGCGAGAAGAGATCGATACAAACACAATAGAAATTCTGGTCTCCATTCATGCGGAAAGCAAGTGCCGCCGCACGGGAGCTGCTGTCTATGGTGATGTCTGCTTCATAGATCACGTCACCGGCCATTGTATCCGAAATGGCAAAGGCATCCCACCCGGTAGAAAGCAGGGTATAGCCGGTTGGGGTTTCCTTCAGCTCGCCGCCGCTGACGGTAAAATTCTCCAGCATGGAAACGCGCGTGGTCTCTTCATGAATCACGACCTTGATCTCCACATACCGCTCTCGCACGCGGGCGCGCAACGCGGTCTCGCCCGGGGCAAGACCTGTCAGCTTAACACCGCCCTCTACCTCTTCAGCCGTTAGAAGCGTCTCATCCGCCACGGTATAGAAGACGGGCTTTTCTCCCCCGAAGGAGGAGACGGGCAGAAAATACGATCCGTCCGCGATCACGACCTCAACCGTCTTTTGCGAGACGTGCACACCGTTTACGGCGGCAGCATCCTCAAACCAGGCACTCTTCATCTCGCGCACGGTCAAACTCTCGACCAACAGGCCGTCCTTGGTGGTCAGCGACATCCCGCGAGAGCAGTCCTGTACGCCGATCAGCGCTGCAAAATAGGTCGTTTCGTCGATGTACATCTCAAAGCCCGCCGCATCCACAAAGATCGTAAAACGGAGGGTGTCACCATCGCTGTTGCTTGAACGGAAGGTATATGTAGGATAGGCATTGGTCAACGGGCTGGCAGCCACGCTGCCGGCAGAGCGGTCAAAGGTAAACTCACCGCTTGCAGCATCATAGGAGAGCAACACCTCATCCCCCACGCCACGGCGCAGGGCCAGGGTAAAATCGGTCGTATCATACAGCGAGATCGCGGCATCCATGCGCAGATAAGTACCGGTCTTCCCAGCAAGCAGATCCTCTCCCGGGGCAAGAGCTACATTCTGCAAGGAAACGACCGTATCCCCCGCCAACGTCTCATATTCAGCGGCAGGGGCAAAGCCGACCAGATACCGACCGCGCTCGTCCTGTGTCAGCGTCAGCTCATGTACAAGCGAGGCGTTTGAGCACCAGGTCGTGCCGGTAGCCTGGGCATACGTCCATTGGTTCATCCAATGCACCATCAGAATGCGCCCGTCGGGCGTATTCTCAAAGATGATGCCAGCATAGGAATCGGGGCCAACATTGGTGTCGATCCGCTCACTTTCGGGTATGAAAACGCCATTTGCATAGCTGCCTACATAAAAGCTACGCCCGGCAAAGGAGAGCACCCATTTGACAGTATCCGTCCCCTTGACGGTCATGGGAAACAGGTCGGGGCATTCTGTCCACATCTCGTTTTCCGAGGTCAGCTCCCAATGGTAGAGATCTGTCGATTGATACAGGCGCACCTTACCACCTGCCACCACCACCGTCCATTTACCGTTTCCCTCATCGTAAAAGATCTTCGGGTCACGGAAGTCGACGCGGTTGCCCGGATTGCGAATGACAATGCCGAGCTTTTCATAGGTGTAGCCATCCTCGCTGTAGGCAATGCCGATCTCCTGCTTTTCGGTCGAATAGGCGGCAACAAGCCCGCCCTTCTCGGTCTTGAAAAGGCCGGAGCGGTTGCCTTCATCCGCATAGGCTGTGCCTGACCACATCGCGCCATCCGCATCGGGATACAGGGCATCCTCTACCTGTGTCCAATGGACAAGATCGGTCGAGACGGCATGCCCCCAATGCATATCATCCGTATTCGAGATGGGAGTACCCGGGTTTTTCTGATAATACATATGCCAGGTATCATGAAAATACACCAAGCCATTGATATCATTCATCCAGCTGTTTTGATCGGAATAATGGAACTGCTGACGGCCAAGCTCGGCATACAGCGGATTTCCCTCTACCAAATCCTTCGGGTCGATCACGGGCTCTTCCTCCTGTTCTTCCTCCTTCGGAGGCTGCTCATCCGCGGGCGGCTGCCCTTGCGGCTCATCCTCGGCAGGCGGCTCTCCCTGCGCAGGTGGTGTGCTTGCCGGGCATGCTGTCAGCAAGAGGGCCAGCACAAGCAATACAAGCAAAAGCGGGAAACGGGAATTTTTGTTCATATCCGTACCTCTCTTCGGCAAAATGCCTGTTGTTATTTTCATTATAAACCATGCCCTTGGGGGAATGTCAAGCATTTTTTCATAAAACGGCAAATTTTCTCATATACTATCGCAGAAAAGGTGGTGTTATTATGTGGCGAACAATCAAACCGTATGTGATTTCCATTGCGATTGCGCTGGGGGTTGGCGGCCTCAGCGCCCTTTTGACACGAAACAGCATGCAGATCTATGCGGATATCGTACAGCCCCCGCTTGCTCCCCCGCCGATCCTATTTCCCATTGTTTGGACGGTGCTGTTCATTCTGATGGGGGTCAGCGCGGCGATCGTGTACGTCAACCGCCGCCGCGATCTGCCGGCGGCGCAGAGTGCGCTGACCTTTTATGCCATGAGCTTGATCGTAAATTTTACATGGAGCTTGATCTTCTTCCGGTTCCGCGCGTTTCTTTTTGCCTTTCTTTGGCTGCTGTTTTTGCTGTACCTCATTATCCGCACCATTCTCGGTTATCGAAAAATCAGCCGTGTAGCCGCCTATTTGCAAATCCCTTACGCGGTGTGGGTGAGCTTTGCAGGATACTTGAACCTTGCCATCTGGTTTCTCAATCGTTAGCAAATTGGCATCGGCAGACGGGTGCCAAGTGAATCTCGCATTCTGAGAATCCCACAGGGTGCGAAGCGCCCTGAGTGGCGTAGCCGCGAGGAAGTCCCCTTGGGGGAAATCCTTTCGCCTTTAGGTGAAACAAAAAGGTACATTTCTCGCCACGCTCGCAAAGATCCTTCGCTTCGCTCAGGATGACACCGTAGGGAAAGTCCCCCCCTTCTTCACCGTTTCACCGCAAAGAAACATTGACAAATCAAAAAATTGATGGTATAATAAGCCTGCGAAACAAATCTAATAAGGGAAAGATGAGTATTTTTCTATCCAATGGATAAAATACTCTTTTTTTGGCGACCCTATCATCACTTACGAATTTGGCAAAAGCGCAAATTCCACAAGTGCTGATAGGGTGGGCAGGAAACTCTCATCTTTTCCTTACGATTTGTTTCGCGACAATCGGAGTTTGCGTTTTTCGGTGCGCTAACTACGGTTGGCGCATCTTTTTATTTTATCAAGAGAAGGAGACGACGATGAACGGAACGATCAAGCAACTATGGGATGGGACACTTTGTGTAGAAAAGAGCTTTTACAAGATTGATAAAAAGCATGAGGCATACCTCAAGATGCAGACCTGCATCGATCATCTTCTGCAGGTATTGCCCGAAGAGCAGCGCATCGACTTAGACAATCTGCTCCGTTACCGTGACGAGCTGGAACAGATTACTGTTGAGAAGGCGTTTGCATTGGGATATCATACAGGCTCTAAAATAACCGCTGAAGCATTATTGCTGAAATAAAGCAAAAAGCCGACCGTTTTTTCGGTCGGCTTTGCTGATTTATTCCCCACGCAGCTCCTTCATCAGCTGCGGATTTTCGCGGCCAAAGTAATCGTGCAGCGTTTGATAGGTCGCATACAAACGGTCATAAGCGGCCACATGATCTGCCTGTGGATGGTAAACGCACCGATCAGGCTGCGCCATGTGCGCGGAGGCCGCACCAAGATCGGGGTAGATCCCCCCTGCTACGGCCGCATAGATCGCGCTGCCAAGCGCCCCCGCCTGGGAGGAGCCTGCCACACGCACATCCCGCCCCAGCACGTCGGCATAGATCTGCATCATCATCTCGTCCTTCTGCGCAATGCCGCCCGCAGCGCACACCGCGCCAATCGGCAGACCGCAAGCCTCATACTGCTCTACGATCATACGCGTACCAAAGGCCGTCGCCTCAATCAAAGCACGGTAGATCTCCTCCGGTCGCGTGCGTAGCGTAAGCCCCACCAGCATTCCCGAAAGAGAGGCATCCACCAGCACGCTGCGGTTGCCATTCCACCAATCTAAGGCGACCAGGCCGCTTTCGCCCGGGCGCAGCCCTTTGGCCTTTTCGCGCAGCAGCTTGTGCAGACCAATGCCCTGCGCCTCTGCCTCGCGCTCGTACGCGGCAGGCAGGCAATTTTTCACAAACCAATCAAAAATATCGCCAACGGCCGCCTGCCCCGCCTCATAGGTATAGCAGCCAGGCACCACGCCATCCTTGACGTAGCCACAAATGCCGGGCACGCATTTCCCCGTTTTGGCATTGAGGATATGGCAAGAGGAGGTGCCCATGATCAGCATCATATCCCCCTCGCCCACAAGGCCCAGTGCCGGCATGGCGGCGTGCGCGTCGATCATCGGCAGCGAAAGCGGCGTGCCGACGGGCAGCCCCGTCAGCGCAGCTCCCTGCTCGTTCAGGAAACCGGCGGACTCTCCCATCCCGCACACATGCGGAAAAATTGTGCTGCCCACCACGCCGTTAAGACGGGAATCCAGCGCCTTCATAAAATCATTCGAGGGATAGCCGTTCTCGGCGTTCCAAAGAGCCTTATACCCCGCAAAGGGGGCACTGTGTGTTTCTTTTCCCGTCAGGCAACGGGAAAGCCAATCGCCCGCCTCGGTAAAGCGGTCGATCTTCTCATACACCGCCGGAGCCTCCCGCAGGATCTGCAGCAGCTTCGGCAGCATCCATTCAGAAGAAATCTTGCCGCCGTAGATCGAAAGCCACGCTTCTCCCCGCGCCTCTGCCAGCGCGTTGATCTCGTCTGCCTGCCCTTGCGCGGCATGGTGCTTCCACAGCTTGACATAGGCGTGCGGCTCGTCTGCCATGGCAGGATCCAAGCACAGCGGCTCGCCCTGCGCATCAACGGGCATGACGGTGCAAGCGGTAAAGTCAATTCCAAGGCCTGCAACCTCCTCGCCCGCCACGCCCGCCTGCTCCAAAACGGCGGGCACGGTCACGCGCAGAACGTCCAAATAATCAGAGGGGTGCTGCAAGGCATAGTCGGGCGGCAGGGCACGGCCGCTTGGCAGCGTTTCGTCCATCACGCCGTGCGCGTAGCTGTGCGTGGCCTCGGCCAGCGTTTTGCCCGTTGCAGCCTCTACCAGCACCGCACGGCCGGAAAGGGTGCCAAAATCAATACCAATGACATAGTTTTTCATGCTCATACCGTCACACGTTCCCCGGCGGGAATGTGGATGATCTCCTTTTTGTCTTTTTCTACCCACAAGTCGATCGCGGTAGGATTCTCAAATATTCTCTCATCGGCCGAGATGCGAAGCTGTTGACCGGCGACCATATAGTTGTAGATCTCCATATTGGTGGCATACCAGATCTTTTCATTTCCCGCAAGGCATGCGATCACCTTTTCTATATGCTGCCAATCCTGCTCGGTACGAAACTCATGGCTATGCCCCCAAATGTAGAAAAGGGGGTGCGTCCACTCGGAATCCAACGTGGATAAAAACTTTTCGCACAGCGGCAAGGCATCACGGTGGTGGCAGGAGGGATGCCATGCCATAAAATCCTCCGGTAACAGAAAGCCACCCGTGTTTTTCGTGGTACGACTGTAAAGAATGCCGCAGGCACGCATAGCGGCAATTGCCCCTTCATCATACGAGCCGCTGGGGTAGGACATCCCCTGCACCGGGTAGCCAAAAATCTTTTCAAGTGCCGCACGATCAGCAAGTGTCTCGCTGACCACCGATTGCTGCGGCATTCGGGCAGGCCAACCGTGATGCACGGTATGACAAGCCACCTCTTGCCCTGCATAACGCGCACAAAGCGTCTCGGCATCGGCCGAAAGCCAGCTGCTGTTTAAATGAAAGGTTCCCTTGACGCCGTATTGGCGAAACAGCGCGATCAGGCGCTCGTCATTCGGGTTGCCGTCGTCATAGCTGAAGGTCAAAATCCGTCTTTTCCCACCGGGGTATATGTGATACTGTATCATACCATTCTCCTATCCAAGCGCGATCTCGTCAATGAGGCGCATTTCCTCCTCGCTGAACGCGGTGTTTTGCAGCATACCGATATTTTCACGTATCTGCTCGGGCTTTGAGGCACCGATCAGCACACCGGTAACCGCCGGGTGCGCATAGACCCAAGCAAGAGCCATTTGCGAAAGGCTCTGACCACGATCGGCAGCCAGCGCCCGCAGGCGGGCCAGCTTGTCCATCATGGCGGGGGTCAGCGAGCTTTCCTTTAAGAACCGCCCATCGGTGCGGATGCGGCTGTCGGCCGGAATGCCGCCAAGATAACGGTCGGTCAAGAGCCCCTGCGAGAGCGGGCTGAAGATGATGACCCCCTTCCCCGTCTCACGCGCGGCATCCAGCAGCCCGTTGTTGACCGGGCCACGGTTAAGAATGGAATAGCTGTTTTGGTTGATGACAAAGGGGCAGCGCAGCTCACGCAGGATGGCGGCAGCCCGTTTCATCGTCTCGCCATCGTAGTTGGAAAGCCCGACGTAAAGTGCCTTGCCGCTTTTGACCGCGCGGTCAAGTGCCCACATGGTTTCCTCCAGCGGTGTATCGGGCGTCATGCGGTGGTGATAAAAAATATCAACATAATCCAGGCCCATACGGGAAAGGCTTTGGTCAAGGCTGGCCAAGAGATACTTGCGGCTGCCGCCGTCGCCATACGGCCCCGGCCACATATAGTAGCCCGCCTTGGTGCTGATGATCATTTCATCGCGATAGGCACCAAGCTCCTCGCGCAGCAGGCGGCCGAAATGTTCCTCTGCCATTCCCTCGGGCGGGCCGTAGTTGTTAGCCAGGTCAAAATGCGTGATACCGCCGTCAAACGCGGTCTCACACATCGCGCGCATGGTCTCGTAGCTGCCCGTCTTTCCAAAATTATGCCAAAGCCCAAGCGAGATGGCAGGCAAGCGCAGCCCGCTTTCGCCGCATGGGCGATAGGCCATCCCCTCGTACCGATGTTCATTTGCCATGTAAGTCATCATCGTACCTCCCCATATCTTTTTTTCAGTATACCACATCTTTGTCCACAATGCAACAACAAAAAACCGACAGGAACCTGTCGGTTTTTGTCATGAATACCGTTGTGCGTCAAGAAACCGCCCCTGCCGCGCGGCAGGGGCGGTTGTGCGTCAGGCGGCGGTGCCTGCCTCACTCTCCGGCACGAAAGGAGTTACGCCAAAGGAAAGCAACCATTCCTCCGAAGGACGCTCTGTCGGATAATAAACATCAACACAAAAATACTGACCTTTGTCTATTCCCATAATGTCAATATGGGATGGAATGGTTTCTGATATCAAATATTCATCCTCAGAATAACTACTCTCAACGATATAATTCTCCCTTACATATATCGTTTTTCCTCTGCTTTGCAAGGTATAAATGAGAATTTTGACGGTTTTTTCTCCCCCATGCGAGGTTCGGCGATATTCCGTCGCGTTTCGATCGCGAACTTGTTTAACCGATATGTTGTTTTTGCCTTCTTGGTTGTTGAACAAATACTCCATTTCCAAATCGTAGCTCTCTTTGTCCAATATCGAAATAGTACACATTTCTGTTGACTCGACAAAATGAAAAACGTTCCCACGCCAACCTATATTTGATACAATATCATGTCCTGATGGCCAAACCGGTACATACAATTTGTTCAGGTCACGCATGGCAAACCGTCCCCTGACAGCCTGCATATTGTATTTCAGTCTAACGTACTCACGATCGGTAAATTGACCGGTTGTTATTTTTTCATAAAACTCTTGCATGGAAGAAAAATCCATCCCCAGAGTATGATGATCATAGTTATCTGTATCTTTTATGGAATCCGAGAGTTGAAAATACACCGTCTCGCCGGATTGATAAATGCGATATTGATCAAATTCCAACGGATATTCTATCGTAGGTGTAGCAGCAGGCGCACAACCGGAAAGTAACATCACAACTGCTGCAAACATTGCAAAAATGCGCATCTTTTTCACATTGAACGCCTCCTTATTAAGTTCCCGGATGATAAGCATATGGAGCAAGATTGGAAATCGCAAGCCGGCAAGAATCACAAAAAGCAGATGCATCATTTTCGACTTCATTTTCAAGGTACTCTTTGTACTCATCATAGAGATTTGATTCGTTAGCACCCATCACGCAGGTAAATGGGGTGCCGGTGGTCAACCCCTCATGAACACCATGCCCAAATCCAAATGTATGCGCTAATTCATGAAGCAATATAATTCCCATTCCGGCTTTTTTTGCATCTAGTGTATCTCCAGCGACCTCAAAGAATAATACATGCGCCCCACCTGCAACCGCCAACGCATTGTATGATTGATGCACATTATCTTTTACTGTACAGTATGCTGCTGTCGGCCGATTTGCCCATAATATATATATATGATTATTCTCCCGTACATCATCCTGAAGTTGATTCCATATGCGTGTCTCATTCTTATGGTGATTTTCCACACATTCGGAATCCGCACCACAAGAGGATGTACACGGCGAATTCGGGTCAGTTATCGGGCAAGTGTCTGCTATTGAGTTGTAGTAGGTCGGTGTGCCATCCATCACAAGCATTGCTCCGACTTGACGATATATTTTATCCACGAACTCAATTGTAGAAGAAATGTTATTCAAAAGATCAGGGTCATCTAAAAAAGATTCATCGTAATAATTAACAACTGAATATATTTGCGATATGAAATACCACTCGTCTCTATAATTGGAATCATTGGTATAAGTATTTTGCTTCAAATACGTTCCATTCCTATCCTCGGTCAAAGGAATTCCCAACGCCATATTTGCCGCACTTTTTGGTGTAATCCGATACCTTCCTTCGTCTGTTCTGGTAATGTTCCATTGCGAATGGTTTCCGGTAGCCGCAGAATCCTGAATAATCCTTGCGCCATCCTGTGTAGAACCGCCTTCCACCGTCAAATACTCATTGTTATAATACGTTTTAATAATATATCCGCCATTTTCCGCTATAATAAGATGCCAACGGAATTGCGTTTCGTCACGGAAGTCTGTTTGATAGGGACAGCGCGGAGAAACGTTTGCCAAGTTCGACTCCATAAATTTATTCGTGCCGACATTCTGAACACGATACTCACCTTCCGGCAATATACCGCTTTTCACAAAAATCGTCCTCGTGATCTGAGCTGGTTTATAGGTAACGGTAATTGTTGTATATCCACCTACATCGGGAGCCTTAATATAATTAAAAAACGGGAATGTGAACGCAGAATTGGTCGTTGTCAACGTATAACACTTCCGATGCTGCATGCTAGCATTTGATGGAGCTGATTGAATAGCAAGTGAAACAGTCGAGCCAGAATAAACAAACATTTCATCAGGAAGGAAGATGTCTTCCAGCATAACAAACCCATCTGACGGAGCAAATATCCATGTCGTATTTGCATAGTTGGAGTCATTGGATTCTCTTGCAGTTACCAAAGATAGCGAGGAACCGTCATTACACAGTACAGTATTAGTAGATACATTGGTAAAAACATACCCATTTGCATTTCCCGTCATGAGCCACTTGGCCTCTGTTGGCACTAGATTTGTCGCTGTAGTCAACATCAAATTGCTGCCCGAGGCTGTCAGATAAAGGTTGGGGGAACACTGCAATCTGATTGTATACTGCCCCGCCCCTATATATTCAATAATCCATTGCTGATTTGCCAAATTGGAAGTGCTATAATACCCTACCGTGCCTGCATTGCCGGTTCTCTGCAGCATTCGACCAGTAGCCACATTATTAAGATAACATTTACCTGCCGGCATGCTCGAATAGTCAAATGCAAAAAACACATCCTCCTCCGGTCCTTCAGCTGCATATATCTTTTTGGCATACCCGGTATTAAATTCTTCATCGTCAACCAATACAAAACCATAGGCCGGGTTCGGTTGTGTGGTATCACCGACATTGTAATTTGCCCAAGCCTTGATAATATCCGTTACGCTAATGCCCGAAAAAACATAATCAAAGCCCATAGATCCTCTTTCGATCGGGGTTCCGTTTTTGCAGGAATTAAATAGGGGCGTGTCAGAAAATGCATTGGTCGAGCTTGACCAGCCCATTGTAAGAGGGTAAATGGTCATGCTCGCTGCCGGATACCCCTCTGCCTCTACCTCTGCGCCGCATATGATCAAATCGGCTGCAGAGATCTGATAGCCATTCAAGTGGGTATAAGCGGTTAGCGAATTTCCACTGATAAAATGCGGGAATTTGTAAATAACACGTCCGATCGCACTGCCATTATTGGCATAGCCCAAATAATGATAGTAGTTCGCATCCGAGGGGATCACCGTACTGCTATACAAACCGTAGTCCAAAATGGCAGCAGTTCCCGAAACCGTTTCGGAAATAGTAACCGATGGATCCACCGTGACGGGATAAACCGTATCGGGGCTGGTGAGAAAATCGCGGTCGGCGTGGACGATGACGGTATAGGTGCCGGTCGTTGTTTCGGTCACGGTCAGGCTGCCCATGGCAGACTTGCCCTCGGCATCGGTGATCAAGATCGCGCCAAGCGTGGCCTGCGGCAGGCCGCTCTCATCCACAAAGGTATATGTGCCATCCACCTCGACAAGCGAGAGGCCGCTTGTGTAATAGGTAAAGGTGAAATCGCTCACCCCGGCATAGGAGCGGAGAAGGATATCCTCCTTCACGCCCGAAAGCTGCGGCGTATAGACAAGGGAGGTGGTATTGCCAAAGATGCTGTCATAGACAAAGGTGTTCTCTGCTGTGCGCATGCCATACGGCACAAGCAGCATGCCACCCGCTGCCTGCGGGATCACGCGGATCGTTCCGCCGCCCACCTCGATCAGCATACCAACGGCCGGATCAGCCGCGTAATACTGGCGGATGTTGTTATCCTCCACACCGATGTCATAGCGGTGGGTATCGTAGGTCTTATTCACGGCGATCAGCGTTTTGCTCTTATCCCGCACGCTGCCGTCCTCGGCTACGTATTTGATGGGCTTGCCGTAGAAATAGGCCGTTTTACCGCCATCACGGTTTTGAAAGAGCAGATGCGAGAGTCCTTCCTCCTGCTCATACACGCGGTTGACGTGTCCCTTGGCCTCTACCGTTCCTGCCGGCAGGGCATCCGGGATATCGGCGGGGGCAAGCACGGCTGTCTGCAGCTCGGCATAGGTCAGCTCTCCCGCACCAAGGAGATTTTCCTCTGTGGCGGGAAGAGATGCTTCGGTCACTGCGGGCGTGCCGTCTTCTGTGACGGGTGCGGTGGTGGGGGCGGGCTCTGCGCTATCGAGTGCGATAACGGGCATACCGGCCAGCATCAGGGCGAGGATCAGCATCATACTGATCACGCGTACAAGTGACTTTTTCTTCTTCATGAGAAAAGTCTCCTTTCATTGTATTTACAGAGATACCTCTGCTATCTATAGAATACCATATCCCGCCCGTTTCTGTCAATATGGCAAAGTGTGAAAACGTTACCATTCATTTTTGTTCATGCTGCACAAAATGTAATGGTTTTTGTGGATGTTTTGTAAACAAAAAATCCAAATTACCCCTCCCGTACGGCGCAAAACAGGCGGCAGACATGCGTCTGCCGCCTTGAGTCGTGTCACAGCCGCGCATGCGCGGCTGTGTTCAATTCGTAAAAGATCTTCACCATGTTGATAAACTTCATCACCAGCCGTCCGTCATCCGGCACGCAGCGGTAGATCACATCTCCATGCTGCAGCTCAAAATGCCGACCGGGAGAAAACGGAAGCGAGCAGAAGGTGGCAATCGGGATCTGTTCATCAATCGGGTTGCCTGCAATGCTGCCCTGCAAGGAAAAGCCGCTATCCGTCAAGCTAACCTCGCCGCGACCAACCTCCACGAACTTGTTCTTCTTTTCGTCGATCATGTGGATGGCGGTGGTACAGGAGAGGTGGTTCTCCAGGCCCTGCGCGATCTTTGCCTTCAGATCCTCATAGATCTTGCGGCTCCAATCCGACACATACCGCAGCTCCTCACCAATGCTGCCGCTGTTATGTAAAAAGGCGTATTCATCACTCTCGTGAGAAAAGCCGCAGGCCTCGCAGCAGATGGTGCGCTGCCCCACCACGCGCATGGTATATTCTTCTCCGCAATGCGGGCATTGATAGAGCACATTTTCCAGCCCTTCAATATTAAAGCCGCCCTTGTAGCGAATGCCAAGCGCCTCCTGCTCGCGATACGCATCAAAGGAGAGTGCTGCATCGGTCATTTCCTTGACGGTCTGCATGTCTGCCGTCTCCAGCTCCTCCTTGGAAAAGAGCTGATAAATATCCAAATAGGTGCGCCCCGGTCGAACGCCCTTGCCCCACTTGGGTGTGGCAAAATAGGTACCGCTGGTGCGGGCCACATACACGTCTGCCCCGATCCACTTTAAAAATTGGTAAGTGCCTGTCGGCAGCGGGGTGGAAAGGCCATCCTCGCACATCAGTCCGGCAGGATAGAGCACCAAAATTCGCCCCTGCTCGATGACCGCCTTCATCCGCTTCAGGTCGTGGATGTTGGTCTGAAACTGCTGCTTGGGGATCACGCCGATACGCCGCATCGCGCCCTTCACGGGCAGGGTATTATAAAAGGAGCTGCTGACAACAAAGCTCATCGGTCGCGAGGTTGCGCCGATCAGATTGGTAAAGTCAAGTGCTGCCTGATGGTTGGCAATGATGACAAACGGCCCCTTTTTGCCCTTGATCTCATTCCGTAAGATCTTGCGCCGAAAAAGAAAGACCGAAACAAACCAGGATGCCAGCTGCGCAACGCGATATAAAAGCATATTTTGTTTTGCTTCCTTCATGCCGCCACGCTCCTCTCGTAAAGTCTTCCTTATATATTATATATCGCTATTATACCACATATGTCGTAAAATGTCCATCCTTTTGTCAAAATATGTTCACACTTGGCTAATGAAAAAGCCCGTCGCGTGCGACGGGCTTTTTTCGTCAGAATTTGCGCCAAACCATTTTGTTGACAACGCCGGTATAGGACTGGATGATCTTGACCACCTTGGTAGACACATTTTCCTCAACATAGGTGGGCACGGGAATACCGTGGTCACCGTTTTCGGTCATGGAAACGGCCGTGTCCACCGCCTGCAGGAGCGAGTGCTCGTCAATGCCTGCCAGAATAAAGCAGGCCTTATCCAGCGCCTCGGGGCGCTCGGTCGAGGTGCGGATGCAGATGGCAGGAAAAGGATTGCCGATAGAGGTAAAGAAGCTGCTTTCCTCCGGCAGCGTGCCGCTATCCGAAACGACAGCAAAGGCGTTCATCTGCAAATGGTTGTAATCATGGAAGCCAAGCGGTGCATGCTGGATAACGCGTGCATCGAGCTTGAAGCCGCTCGCCTCCAGCCGCTTTTTACTGCGCGGGTGGCAAGAATAGAGGATAGGCATATCATACTTCTCTGCCATTTTGTTGATCGCGGTAAAGAGGGAGAGGAAGTTCTTCTCGGTATCGATATTTTCCTCGCGGTGGGCAGAAAGCAGAATGTACTTCTTTTTCTCCAGCCCCAGCTTATCAAGAATGTCGCTTTTCTTGATCTCCTCCAGATTCTCGTGCAGCACCTCGGCCATGGGGGAGCCGGTCACATAGGTGCGCTCCTTGGGCAGGCCGCACTCATGCAGATAGCGACGTGCGTGCTCGGAATAGGCGAGGTTGACATCCGAAATGATGTCTACAATACGACGGTTGGTCTCCTCCGGCAGACACTCGTCCTTGCAGCGGTTCCCGGCCTCCATGTGGAAGATCGGAATGTGCAATCTCTTGGCGGCAATGGCCGAGAGGCAGGAGTTGGTATCCCCCAAAATGAGTAGCGCATCCGGCTGAATGGCAGCCATCAGCTTATAGGAGCAGTTGATGATATTGCCGACCGTAGCACCCAGATCGTCGCCGACGGCGTTCATGTAAACCTCGGGATCGGCAAGCTTGAGATCCTTAAAGAACACGCCGTTCAGGTTATAGTCATAGTTTTGGCCGGTATGTGCCAAAATACAGTCAAAATAGCGGCGGCACTTGTTGATGACGGCGGCCAGACGAATGATCTCCGGGCGCGTGCCAACGATAATCAGCAGCTTGAGTTTACCGTCATTGCGAAATGCTACATCGCTGTAATCCAATTTCATGTCCATTATTCTACCACCTCAAAAAATGTATCCGGCTTGTTCGGATCAAAGCACTCATTTGCCCACATCACGGTTACAAGATCCTCTGTCTCGGACAGGTTGATGATGTTGTGCGTATAACCGGGAAGCATGTGAATAGCCTCGATCTTCTCGCCGCTGACCTCAAAGTTCAGCACCTCATCGCTGCCGATCTTACGCTCCTGAATGAGGCCATGACCGCTGACAACGATAAAGAATTCCCACTTGGTGTGGTGCCAATGCTGCCCCTTGGTGATGCCAGGCTTGGAGATATTCACCGAGAACTGACCACACTTTTCCGTACGAAGTAGCTCGGTAAAGGAGCCACGCGCGTCTACGTTCATCTTTAAGGGAAAGGAGACCTTCTCCTTCGGAAGATAGGAAAGATAGGTACTGTACAGCTTTTTGGCAAACGAGTTGTGCGAAATTTCCGGCATGGTGAGCGTGCTCGGCTGTGCCTTGAAGCTCTCCAAAAGCGAGACGATCTCGCCAAGCGTCACCTTGTGCGTCACAGGCGCGGCGCAGTAGCAGCCGCCCTCGGTCAACACGGTGTTGATGCCGTCAAACTCGCAACGGTCCTCCTTCCCTTCCAGCGCGCAGAGCATTTCATCAATCAAGTCGTCGATATACAGAAGCTCCAGCTGCACAGAGGGATCATTGACGGTAATCGGCAGATCGTTTGCCATGTTATTGCAAAAGGTTGCGACGGCCGAATTGTAATTCGGGCGGCACCACTTGCCGAACAGATTGGGAAACCGATAAACCAGCACCTTCGCGCCGGTTTCTTTGCCGTACGAGAAGATCAACTCCTCGCCCGCCTTTTTGCTGCGGCCATAATCGCTGTCATAGCGGCCGATGCAGGTGGCCTGAATGGAAGAGGAGATCATCACAGGGCAGGAGTTCCGGTGCTTTTTCAACATATCCAGCAGGGTGCTTGTAAAGCCGAAGTTGCCCTTCATAAATTCCGCAGGATCCTGCGGGCGGTTCACGCCGGCCAGGTGGAAGACGAAATCTGCCTTTTGGCAGCCCTCCTCCAGCACCGAGGCAGGGCTGTCAATATCATAGAGATACAGCTCGTCCACCGCAAGAGCGGGGTGCGTCTTGTCCTTGCCGTCTCGGATGCTCTGCAATGCGGCGGTAAGATTTTTGCCAACAAAGCCGCAGGCTCCCGTGATCAAAATGTTCATGCGTTCTTCTCCATCTTGGCAAGCTCTTCCTGAATATAGGCGAGGGAGGCAATTTTTGCCTTTGTCTCCTCTACGGTCAGGAGCTTGGTATTGTTGGAGTTAAACTCGGTCAGGGGGTTGCGATCGGTGTCTCCCTGATTGAAATACTTATCGTAATTGAGGCCGCGCTTGTCGCAGGGCACGCGGTAGAAGTTGCCCATATCAATCGCACCGGTGCACTCCTCATTGGTGAGCAGCGTTTCATACATCTTCTCGCCATGGCGAATGCCGATGGTTTTGATGGCCGACTTGTCGCCGCCAAACAGCTCGCAAACGGCCTCTGCCTGGGTGGCAATCGTGCAGGCGGGCGCCTTCTGTACCAGAATGTCACCACTTTCACCATGCTCAAAGGCAAATAGAACCAGGTCAACCGCCTCGTCTAGAGACATGATGAAGCGCGTCATGCTGCCATCGGTAATGGTGATGGGGTTGCCGGCCTTGATCTGGTCGATCCACAGCGGAATAACCGAGCCGCGCGAGCACATGACGTTACCGTAACGGGTGCAGCAGATCTTGGTCTTGTCCGGCGAGACGGTACGCGATTTGGCCACGATCACCTTCTCCATCATCGCCTTAGAGGTACCCATGGCGTTGACGGGATAGGCTGCCTTGTCGGTAGACAGGCAAACGATGTTCTTGACGCTGGCCTCAATGGCGGCGGTCAGCACGTTCTCGGTGCCGAGGACATTGGTCTTAACGGCCTCGATCGGGAAAAACTCGCAGGAAGGAACCTGCTTCAGCGCAGCGGCGTGGAAAATGTAGTCGACGCCGTGCATCGCGTTGCGTACGGAGGCGATATCGCGTACGTCGCCGATGTAAAACTTGATCTTCTCCGCCACCTCAGGCATCTTGGCCTGAAATTCGTGACGCATGTCGTCCTGCTTTTTCTCATCGCGCGAAAAAATGCGGATCTCCCCGATGTCGGTGCGCAGGAACCGGTTAAGCACCGCGTTGCCAAAGCTACCGGTACCACCGGTGATCATAAGTGTTTTATCTGTGAAAAGTCCCATTATTGTTTCCTACCCTTTCTTTTTTATGATTCTCTTCACGCATTTTTCAATGATATGTTTTTCTTCTTCATTTTTGCCAAACAGCAAGAAACACCCAAATGCCACCACGACATATGTCGCGCCCGCCGCAAGGAAGGAGACATAGATATTCTCAATCAGCCTACCAACAACAAAGCCTAACCCGGCTCCAATGATCTGGTACGGCAATACTCCCTTGAAAACATGGAAAAACAGATACGGTATCTTAATATTGACAGCCTTTTGATAATAAATATTCATCATCACAGCCTGAAGCAGCGTGGATATGCCCGTTGCGGCTGCAGCAGCAACAATACCAAAAAGCTTGATTCCCACGATCGTCATCAAAATGTTCAGCGCGGTGGTTATCATCAAAAAGTAAGATCTCATCAGACGCTTATTTTTAACGTCCAAAACATTCAACACGATTGCATTTGACTCGTTGATAAAGGATGGTGCAATCAGCATCAATGCCATGGCCCAAGCCAATATGTATTCCTGACCGTAAACGATCGTAATAAATTGCTTTCCGCAAGCAAAAAAGCCGAACAGCACCGCACCACTGACAAGAACAGTCAATCGACACGGCTGCACCAAGGTCTTGGTCAAAGGCAGCCCGTCCAGCCCGGAAACAACATGTTGGGTGACTTGCGGCCTATATAAGGATACCGGAATAGTCGTCAAGGATGAAAAGATGCTGAATACGTATAGCGCAACCGAATACAGCGTAACATCCTCCGGCCCCGCCATTACCCCCAAAACAAATTTTCCGACAATACTATTTGACTGATTGACAATTGCCTGCAAGAAGATGGCCAAGCAAAGCGGCAAGGAGGATTGCAAAATCAACTTATCAAAGCTACGAAAGTTGATTTTGACCTGAAATGCCTTGCGGCAGTAAAAATAGCTAAACACAGCAATCGCAACACCGATCGCCGCATCCACCGCCGATATGATAACAACCGCCTTAAAGTGACCAACCAATGCGGCGAGTACTATCGTTCTCGAAATCAATTTGACGATCGAGGTGATCGATGAAAAGGTGTACTGCTCATGAGCCAATGCAACGCCGTTGAGTGTTTGCGACACGAAAGAGGAAAGCAAAAATATAACAATAAAGATAAAAATATTTTTACCGAGTGCGATCTGCTCACCGTCCAGCGTATTGGCATAAACGGCGGGGATTGCAAAGTAGAAAGCAACCGATACCGCCAAAATCACCACAGATAAGGCTGCGGTTATCGTCCATACGGTAGAAATGTTTTTTTCAATATACTGTTTTGTTTCGCCGCGAGCCCTTGCTGCGGACAAATTTCTTGCCAAAACCGTGCCGGTCCCGAACTCTAGCAGAACGAGATAGTTCGCAAACGAGGCCATCGTTTGGTATATTCCGTAGTCCGTATCCCCCACTTGCTTTAAAAGAAACGAGGATAAGAACAATCCGCATATCATACTCAAAATCGTGTTGGTGTATGACAATGCGACACCTATACTTCTATTTTTCATCACGCGCTATGCTTTCCCTATTATTCTCTTTATCATATACTTGATCTTAAATTTGAGAACGCCCTTGAACTTTCTTTCCTTAGTTGCAGAAACAAATCCGTCCCTTTTCACCTTTTCAATAAAAGCGTTCCTTCTTTGTAAAACATCATCCGAAAAGCTTTTTTCTGTCAAATTATATGTAGCTTTATCAAGATCCAAAGCGGTCAGCGCAACGCGCTTGGAGATTGCTTGCATGAGCATTTCGCCCTTTGCTGAATTGGTAATGACAAGTGAAATCCCCTTATCACGGTTATCCATCGTTGAAATGGTTTGATATTTCCAAAAATCAGCCAAGATAACATCCGCATGGTGATTATTGGCAAAATCACAAGTCAAGCAATACTCTCTGACAGTTGAATGATGGTTGCTGCCGATAAAGCAATCAAAATATGGGTCTGCCATCGCCAATTGATGATACTTACGGCCATTGTTCGCCACTATTCTAATCGACAGATGTCTCCACCCATAAGTTTTTTCGCGGAAATTCACATCACAAATTTTTGCTTTTAGTTTTTTCTCTATATTCGTTAGATATTCGCGATAAATGCCGTGAGACGGAACACCGTTACAAGTAAAATCACAGGTAAATAAATTGCTATATTCTTTGCCGAGATAGCGTTTGAGGCCTGCAACTTGGCATGGAAGCCCACAGTAAAGAATCGGCTTTTCCGTACTCGTGTCCAGCATGGATTTCACTTCTCGGAACGTGTAGCCGACCTTACTTTCCACATACTTACTTCTTCTAAAATCGTCCAAAGTTCTATGATCACTGGAACAAATCTCTACTGCCCTACAGTCATCCGTATATGCGGCACCAAAAACAGTACCGCCATTTTTCAAAACAAATTCTGCGATTGCCGAAAAGGCCCCGCCCGAGGAGCTTGCTTTTACAACTTCTGCATCGTTGTGGATCGCCCCATATGCGGATATAACCGCCTGTCGGTTATCGGGAGAATTGACAGGGCAAACCTTTTGGCACATACCGCAATCAACACATTTATCCTCATCAACGCGTAACTCATAAAACAAGCCCCCCTCATCCAACGTAATGGCATCTTTGGGGCAAACATTGTAGCAAGCACCGCAATTTGAGCATTTTTGAAACGCCAAAATGTTATTCATTTATACCAACACCTCTTTCAAATATCGAATAGCTTCTTGTTTTTCTATTTCGATCTTTGGGTTGTTATAGAGCACTGTATCAAATCTTGCTCAAGATCATTTGCCTCTAAAGATGTTTGCGATCTTGTTTTTAACAGCCCCCCACAAAAATGCTTTTCTCGTTTTTTTATTGCACTTAATAACCAAATCATCATACGCGGTATCGCATAGCATGTGCGTAGGATGAACCAAGGGAAATTCCAAGGCGCGTACCGGCATATTATTATAATCCTTGTATTTGTGATGAACGACGGAAATACCGGTGGCATGCGTAGAATCCGCGCCTACGCCAATATTAGAAATTAAATTGTATTTGGGAACAATGACAAGCTGATTTTGAGAATACTTCACGAATCCCCATTGGATATCCCAATACGATAGCTTCGTTCCTGCCTTCACAAGCTCATTAGCTTTCTTCCACAAAGCTATTCGGTTGTCTCCGGAACTGGCCTTTTCTATATGTTTTTCAACGTATGGATCGGCAATCCCCTTCACGGCATAATCATATCGTTCCCACGCTCTCTTCCAGGTTGCCCATCCCCAAATAGCACCACTTTTTGTGAAGCCGTAGCTGCTTCCGCCAAAATCCCATTCTTCAAAATGATTCAATCCACTGATATAGCAAACTCTCTCATCATTCTTGTAGCGTTCCAGCATTTCATCACAATATGTAAAGAACGACATCTCGGGAACACAATCATCCTCTAAAACGATCGTGCTCTCTACTTGTGAAAGCACCCAGGATATTCCGCTTTGCGGTCTGACGCCGCAGCCTAAATTGCTTTCGGAATAATTTCTGAAAACCTCACAATTCCAGTCGACCTTCTCGACTATGTTGCGACACGCTTCTATTCTGGCAGCATCCTTTTCGTTTCCCGGGCGTGGGCCGTCCTGTACCAAAAACAGCTTGGGGGGCTGCGCTTCTCTGACCTTCTCAAAAACCTTTTCTAACGTATCGGGCCTGTTGAAAAAAATCATCGTTACTGCCGACCGCATAATCATTCTCCTATTAACATTTATTTTTGTAGTCACGATAGATACCGGCCAAAACACTATCGATCAATGCCGTCGCCGCATCTATTTACATGTCCATTGTTTCAAATACTGTATAGATTGTTCTTTTGCACTTTCGAATTTTTCAAATTCCGTTTGATATTGAATGGATGCAAGTGACTCAATATACGCCAAATCGACCTTTGATATATCATCACAAAACATATCTGTTAAATCATATAAATCGAGCAATGAGCTTATCCTGACAGACATCGTTTCGGCACCTTTTCTTTGAAATACGTTAAATTGTTTTTCAAATATCAAAGAAAAAACTGCTGCATGAAAACTGTCTGTAAATATATGCTCCGCATTTTTTATTAACGATAGCAGTTTGCCCGGCGAAACATCATACAATTGATAATCGCCATAATTCTTATCGCAAGAACGATAGGCCCCCAGCAAATGCGGTAAAGACACCACCTTCAAGCCGTGCTCGCGCGCATAGGCAAGCGCAACCTCTCGCCCCTTTTGATCCGCACCTAGAAAATAGCAAAAAATATATTTTTCTTTTATTTCGCTTTCTTCCAGAATTTTATTCCAATCATTTTTATCCAACAATAATGTGGGATCCAGCAAAACCTCTATTTCGCAAGGCGATATATCAGATAACAGCTTTGCCGAACTTTCCTCCCGCACGGAAATAGCATCAAATGATTGAAACGCCTCCTGATACCAATCCTTAATTTCGGTTGTTAATTGATCGGTAGCAACACTGGCAGCATATGATATTTTAATCTTTGTCGACGGAACAAACTGCAACAGATAGGCATCGCAACATGCTTTCGGATGCCAAACCTGATCACTCCCGGTTATAAAAACGTCATAATCATTTGCTGAATGAACGATATTCTTTTCATGATATACTTTGCTGTGTGGAATTTGATGAATATTAAAGTGTTGTATGGCTTTATTGCGTTTCCGTAAATTCCATATGCATGATATATGTTTAAGCCGAAGAACGCTATTTAGCAAATCGCTGATTTTGCCCTTTATGTTTTTGTTGTTGGTTCTGCTTAATGAGATTTGTTCAGATTCATTCCCTAGTTTTCTCAAAACTTCACAAAGAGCATATGCTTGCAAATTGCCGCCATAATTTCTACTTTTGTAATAGTGCGTTATGATTCCGATTTTCATCATTTGTTTCCTTATGTTGCATAATTAAAGGTACCACAAAAAGCATCAACGGAATAAATACAATTTGATCTATCGTATTGACAACCAGCAATGCTATCACAAGAATATAGGCCAAGCCTTCGCGTTTTTTTGTTTCCTTCATCATGACACCGAGCCACGTGCAGATCGAAACTAGTAAGATCAAACCAAAAAGGCCATAGTTCCCCAGCGTATCAAAAAACATGGAATGTCCACCGACCTCTCCTGCGCCGAAAATCGGATTTTCCAAGAAGGAATTCATAGACCGCATATACAACTGCACTCTTGTTAAGCCTTCCACATTTCCGCTGGTTTCAGCATTGATCAGCTGCCCGATACGTTTCGATATCCAATACAGATCCATATTTTGTGCGATTTCATATATACCATTCAATATCGGATTGATTAACAACACAATAGCAGCAATCAGAAATGCAAAAATGACGGTTGCCTTGCGACTATTGGTTCTTGCATACAAAGAAAGCAGCAACACGATCAGCATCAATAACAACGCCGTCGTATAGGAGGCAAAGACAATCATCACACAGGTAAGGATCGTCAGCAGAAGCAGTAACACCTTCATCGTTCGATTGTGCTGCCGATGCCCGTACAGCAATAACGTGTAAACAAGGAAAACGCTTCCGTAAACAAATCCGTACCCGCCTACACCGGCCTTATAATATTCATTTCGTACCTCATCAGAGGCCGCGCCGGCAAGCTCCCGCGCAGCACCATTATCTACAATAACGACGGAAAGGGTTGCAATGACGCTTACTGCGAAAAAGCAGAAAAATGCCAAGACATACCGTTTCTTGAGTTTCCCTTTCAAAATAGGGGCCACGATCACGTATAGCGTTGGCCACATTGCCAAAGGAAGATATGCTCCCAGTGCACTGATTATGGGGTTCCCCTTAAGCGCCACACCAATGAAAACAACAAGAAAAATTCCCGTGTAAAGGAACAAAAGCCGCCGCCCGATTTTGGAGCTTATCTTTATCCTCCATCCACTTTTATAGAGGTGGAGAAGCAATATTACCAAAAAAGTCGCCAACGTCACGATGAAGCTATAATATGCTTGAAAGAACGTAAATGTATGAAACACACATAGTACAAAGCTAAAAAAAATGATTAGGTAATCGGTTTTTATCATTTTATCCGACATTATGCTTCATTTCTCCATATATCTTTTTGTAGTTTTCCACCATTCTATCATTTGTAAAACAAAACGGTCGGCTTACTTGCTTTCCCTGGGTATTTCTTATAATGTCTATCAGCGAATATTCTTTATCCGGCTGCAATATCACACCGCACTCCTCATCCACGATTTCCGCGCAAGCGGTTGAATCATAAACGATTGCAGGCGTGCCGCAAGCCATTGCCTCTGCCGTTACAAGACCAAAGGTTTCTTCTTTAGAGGGGTTTACAAAGACATCCGCAGCAGAATATAGCTCTGCCAGCTCCTCTTGATTTTCTGTTCGTTGTATACCGATGATATTGTGAGGCAAGCTTTGAATCTGCTCTCGGGTAAGCCCCACTAAAACGATGATCTCTTCTTCCGATAGCTGTTGAGAAAGCTGCAAAAACTCCCCTAACCCCTTCTGCTCGTTCCACTGGGAGGAAACGCCGAGAATAACAAATTTACCATTCAGGTTATACTTGTTCTTCACATTTTTCGTCTCTCTTGGGAAAAACATATCCACATTGATACCATTATAGATCGTTTCAATGGAATACTGCGACAGATATGACTGCTTTGCCGTATCTCTAAGCCAATTTGAAACGGCCACAATCCGTAACCGATCACCAAATCCGGACAACCATTTTTTCTTATCCTGCAGGCTTTTTTGGGTTGTATCTACCTTGCTGCGCGGATATATGGAAAGCTGCGGACAGCTCCCGCACGTTTCCTTCCACTTATGACAGCCAATGACGGTAAAATGTGGGCATTTTCCCGTAAACAGCCAGCAATCGTGCAGGGTAATTAAAACGTTGCTTTCACTTTTTTTCAAAAACTTAAAAAGCGAGGGCAAATGCAAATAACTGCCATGGAGGTTGTGCAGATGAATGACATCAGGCTTCAGGCGAGCAATTTGCCGAATCAGCTTTCTTGTCGCAAAATATGAAAAATACCCTTGCTTCCCCAAATATCTTGACAGCACGGCGTGAGAATGTAATGAAACATAATTGCCGATAGGATACATATTTTGTTCGGTTGCCGTACCGAATCCATAGCTGTAAAAAATGTAGCTTTCATCCCCCTGCGAAAGCAGCTCTCTGTGAATCGCTTTGGCAATATTGCCGGTACTTCCGCTGGCGGAGCAGTTGATTTGCACAACCTTCATGTATTTACCTCATTTTATTTGCTTATCCAAAAACTCCATCATGCGGGCTGTCTGTACGGTGCTGTTCTTGTTGTTTATGACAAAGTCTCTTGCCCGCTCGCCAATTTCAGCCATCTTTCCGCTTGACAATATTTCGGCGATCATATCGGCGATCTTTTGCGGCTCTCGATCAAGCGTTACATAACAATACGAATCATACTCATCCGGAATTCCCGGCAACTTTGTTGTTAAGACGGGAGTAGCGCTAAGCATATATTCCACCATTTTGGATGGAAATGAATACTTTGTATAAGCATCCTGAGAGTTTCGTATATTCAATAACAAAGATGCCTCTTTCTCTTTTTGCAACACCTCTTCGCGAGAAACGCGGCCAAAGAACTTGATTTTGGGATTGTAAAGAGCCTTGCTTTTGATTTCTTGCTCATAATCGCCGGCGCCAAAAAGCCACAGCTCGCAATCAACCTGTATGCGTTCAAAGGCTTCGATGATCATATCCACGCCGTATTTTTTGTACAAAGCGCCCGCATACATCACTGCCGGAGGCGTGCTTTTGGGAATGGGGGCGATCGCATCAAAGATCTTCGTGTCAGCAATCGTTTCCATTACCATATACGGTTTCCCCGGCGCAACCTCATCCTTCATCGCTTCGGTAAGATATACGTAACCGTCAAACTTATCCTGAAGCTCGACCGCCATCTGGCGGTAAGAGCCGGAAAACATTTTTTTAAGTGGATTTTTGCTCTTGGTATAGGTAAACATCGTGGAAGGAACATCGGTTACCAACGCGAAGATCTTGCACCCGTGCTTGTGGCACACCTGCTGTAGCTTCTTTACTACGGCGGGGTATATACCATAAACCAGCACGCACTTGTCTGCCTCGCCTTCATTCTCCTTCAACCATTTCTTGAGCAGACGCGCCGCGCCGCGCGCGTGCCCCGTCTGCTTAAAAAATGGGAGGTTTAGCGCAGGTATTATCTCAGCCGTACACCTGTCGTTCAAGGTATCCCGCCTTTTTTTGAGATATATCCTATTCCCCCCGGGGAACATAGCGATAGACTCGGCAGACGCCACCTTTAGCTCTACCTCGCTATTCGCCGAAAAGCCCTGTATAAGCGCACTCTCAAAATTTTGTGCCGAAGCGGAGGGCTTTACTTTGCTTTTTGCAACCGTTTCGTTAAAAACATCTTGGGAGCATACGCTGCCAAAATAAAATAATTTCATGACCTTGTTTTCCGTTTATTTTTTACTAAGACAATACTCTTTGAATTCTGTAAGAAATGCGTTTCGTCTGTTTTTCAGCACATCAACATCGTAATCCTTCGCGTGCTCAAAATTTGTTTGCGCGCATTTTTTGGCAAGTGCCTTGTTGCCCGTATATTCTAACAAAAGCTCGGCCAGCCTTTGATCATCATCAAGCTCAAATAAGCATTCCTTCGGCAACAATTCCGGCATCGTGCAAATGTTGGTCGCAAAGCAAGGCATGCCGCGGGACATGGCCTCTGCCACAACTCTGCCAAACCCTTCGCTGCGTGTAGGGAAAACGAAAAAATCATAGTCATCTAACCAACGAAGAACATGTGCAGCAGAAGGCAATGGCTCCGGAAAATGCAAGCGTTCCTCGCTCACACCTACGTTTTTACCATATTCATACCATTTTTGTCGGTTTTCCGCTGTGCCATTCCCCAAGACCGAAAGATGATAGTTCTGCGGCAATCGCGCCAGCGCGCGCAATGCCGTATCTACGCCCTTGCCGTTTCCTTGATAAAAACCGATCAAGGCAAGATCAATTCTTGCATCCTTTTCCATGGCATCGATTTTTTCCAATCTTCTTTGCAGGACGTCCGCAGTGCTCGGCTCCAGCACAACATCAGAGCAGCCACACATGTTGCCCTTGATCTTGTATTTTCCTTGCAGGTACTCTTTACTGACATACAGCCCATATTTGCACCGCTTGATTGCTTTTTTAATTTGGCGATACAAGAATGGCGCGTATAATCTTTTTACACGGCTGGGGCTTTGCATAAGCGCATTGTGAATGTCCCCGGTCATTTCGATCATATATGGCTTTTTTAGTTTTTCGGCGATTTTTATCGCCATCATGCCTCGTCTGGAGGCAGGCTTTATCAAAACAGCCTCTGCCCTTGCGATCTCTTGCGTTAATGCTCTTTTCACATCCCTGTCGTTGACAAAATCTTTGGGCTTTGTATTAGACGGCAAAATCTCCACATGGATACGAGGATTGGTGATTTCAACCATGGCCGACCGACTTAAATAGCTCCTCAGCTCTTCCCCCAATACCCGCACCGAATCAAAAACATCAAGGTATTTCTCAAAAAAGGAATCCGAACACGAAGGCAAGCCATATGCTTTCTCATCCTTTTTATGAAACATGAATGTGCTGATGTACAAAAGCCGCATATTATTTTTCTCCGTTCAGCTTATCTCTGAGTATCGTTGAAGAGATCCCCTCTGTATGATCGAGATATACAATCTCAACACCTAACGGGGAAAATTGTTTTTCAAAGCTTTGCCACTGCGGAGTACCTTTCCAATCTGATCCTACAAACATTTTATTAAAATGATACTGCTCCCATGCGGCAAGCTTGTTTTTATCGATCTGAGGTACCACTTTATCCACATAACGAACAGCCTCAACAATGGCACACCGCTCGGCAAAAGGAATAATCGGTGTCTTATTCTTCTCCCGCCGGACAAGCTCATCTGTGCTGACACCAACAATTAAATAATCACACTGTTCTTTTGCTCTTCTCAATATGTTTAGGTGGCCGATATGAAACATATCATACACACCCGTTGTATAACCGATAATCATATTTTACAGCCCCTTGTCCCTCATTTTTTGCTGCGCTTCCCCTTCAAAAGCCGTTGCGCGCTTACAATACAAAACACAAATAGCAAGGAAAGAAAGAATATAATACGCCGTATAGCAGACCAACATAATATCAAAGGTGTTGGTAAACAGTGCCACAAACAACCATGGCATGAACAAACCGGAAACGCCAAAATTTTTGTCGATCTGCTCTCTGATATAGGCAAAGCTTCTTTTATCCTCTGTATCCTTTAGCGTAATCTCTTCCAACTCGCCGAGGATCTTTTTGCCTGCAAAAAAGCAATTCAGATATTTCTGGTGAACAAGTCGCATGTATACATTGGCGACAGCCCCTACAGCACCGACAAGGATAAACCAATAGCGATATTTTTCCGGCATGAGAAATGAGGTGTGATATGCTGCCATGCCAAGCGCAACCGTAGTAAAGGAGAACGGACCGTAGCCGGCAACCGCATCATAAAAGTCCCCCATAAAGGTTTTCACCTTTTTTACCCTTGCGATGTTTCCATCAACGCAGTCAAGGACCAACCAAAAATTTGTTAAAATAACGCCCGCAAGCATGCACCAAAAATTGTTAATACACAATAACACCGCCGCACCGAAAATGACAAACCAAGATAAAACAGAAACCATATTCGCTGTCCATCCGGTATTGATAAA
The DNA here is from genome assembly GCA_017462545.1 of Clostridia bacterium. Classification (GTDB taxonomy): domain Bacteria; phylum Bacillota; class Clostridia; order Oscillospirales; family CAG-272; genus UBA1740. The sequence goes on along the minus strand of JAFTQX010000047.1, from coordinate 14,375 downwards.
CAAATATGTAACCGGGAAAGACGCCTTTCGCACCCATAGTTGAACCCAAAAGGAGCTTCTGCTGTTTTTCTTTTTTGTCAGAGAAGATGTTATATCCTTAAATGTGTATTTCACTTTCTTTATTCTCCTTAATATGAATCGTTGGTTTAGGCGCAGTTACGACCGCATAGGGGGGAACATCAAAGGATACAACACAATTTGCTCCTATTTTTGCTCCTTTTCCAATCGTACATTTGCCCAAGATCTTACAGCCGGGATAGAGAAACACATCATCTTCAATAGTCGGTACATTATGCGCATCTCTGCCATCATCGCCAACGGTAACCTGATGAAATATTCTCACATTCTTCCCAAATTTCGCATACGGGGAAATAATGATTCCATACAAGCCATGCGGAAAACGAGGTATTCCATCAAATTCCGCCCCATAGCCAATATTGATACCAATGCTTGCATTGTTAAATGCATCCATCCGCTTTACTCGAAAAAGGTACCATAAAGACAATATCCCCCCCCGTTTTTTTATGATCTTATCCCTTAATTTCCAATACACCTTTTCATCATAATGCTGTACATGCCCGAGAACCTTTTTCACCAACGGATTTTTCCAATTCACACTCATCTCTATCCACCAATACCTCTCTATAAATATCCCACATGACATTCAGCGCATTGGAAATCTCAAACGGCTCCACAGCCTTCAAGCACGCCGCCTTCATGCTTTCGCGAAGCGCGGGATCCTGTGCAAGCTTCTTGATCGCTGCTGCATAACCATCTACATCATGGGGCGCGATCGCATATCCGGTCTTGCCGTCGATCACATAATCGAGTATTCCGTGAACATTGGAGGAAACAAGCGGCACTCCGGCTGCCATTGCCTCCACGCCGGCAAGGCCCAGCCCTTCAATTTTTGACGGGAATGCGCTAATATCGGCGGCATGATACAATTCAAAGACATCCGTTCTAAAGCCCAAAAAGAGAACCTTATCGGAAACGCCCAAATCTTTAGCAAGATCAGCCAAATATTCCTTTAACGGTCCTTTGCCGGCAATGGCATAATAAATATCCGGGTCATTGATCTTTGCTAAGGCTCTGATAATCACCTCATGATTCTTCCGTGGAATCAACTCGCCTGCAGAAATAACGAGGGTTTTCTCCGGCGGTACGCCAATCTCTTTTTTCTTTGCGCCTTTGTCAATCTGAAGATCACGGATGCGGTTAATATCAACACCGACACTCGGAATATATCGAACATGATCGCAATGAAACGTTTTTGCTCGATTGTAATCCTCCTGATTGATCGTGACGATATAGTCACAATATCTTGAAAGGAATTTCTCAACCGGATAATAGATCATCCAATTCTTTTTCGAGGAGGAATTGTGAAAATGAAAGCCGTGGCACGTGTACATAACCACACTTCCACGCTTGCGAGCTTTTTTGGCTGCCAATCTTGTCAACATAGACACCGTCGGCGTATGGCAATGAATCAAATCGAAATTTTCAGCTGCAATCAACTTTTTTAGTTCTTTGTAGGCTTTTATATTGGCAAAAGAGGCGGGGCTGCGCGCAAATGCAATATTATGTAAAACAATTCCCTGCTGCTTTAATTTGTTAATATATGCTTGCGTACGATCGACATCGGTATCATTCATGTAATCAAAATTACAAGCAATATGAACCTCGCACCCCAATTCATCGTTTAAAAAATCAACATTTTCTTTATTGAACCACTCAATGAAAGACACCACACTCGCAACAACCAAAACCTTTTTCAATTCGTCTCACCTCGCGTTTAACAATTCTTAGGGGGTTCTGCTTGTCAAGGCGATCACCATCCGATATCAAGAATGTGACCTGTGTCGCTTGACAAAAAACAGTTTCTTACAAAAGCCAAAAAACAGGTTTTTGAGGGTGAAATAAGCGGCAACGAACGCGCACCGCCCCTCCGTCACACGGAACAGGCGATAGTGCCATTTAATGAGTTTGGTGTAGCTCAATGTGCTGACCGAGCCGCGGCGGCCGCGGCGATATTTCGCCAGCTCCTCGGGCAAGAGATAGCAATCCGCCTTGCGACAGACCTGAAGCCACATGGCATAATCGTTGTTCTTTTTCATATCGGCAATTTGGATAAGCCCAACCACGCTTGCGTCATACATCACGGTAAGGCACCCGGGCCAGCAATAGTTGTACATGCCCGTTTTGGTGATCCGCTTCGGTCCGGTTACCAGCTTGCCAAGCGGCTTGCCCTCTTCATCCATTTCGCTGTATTGGGTGTAGGAGAAATGATAGCCGTTTTCCTCCATAAAGCGAATCTGCTTTTCCAGCTTTTCGGGGAACCAAAAATCGTCACTATCTAAGAAGGCGATCCACCTGCCCCGCGCCTCGCGCAACGCGCGATTGCGGGAAATGGCCGCGCCGCTGTTTTTTTCGTTTTGAAAATAACGAATCCGCTCATCAAGAACGCCTGCCACAACCGCCGCAGTATCATCGGTCGAGCAGTCATCCACGATCAGCAGCTCCCAATTGGTATATGTCTGCGCCAAAACAGAGGAGATCGTTTTGGCGATAAATTTACCGGTGTTATACGCTGGCATAACGATAGATACAAGATCGTTCATGTCTTTTCCTTTGCAAGCAAGTTTTTCTTATCGTAATAGGATAGGCAACTGCAGACAACATCATAGCTTTCGCCTCGCTGAGCAGAGCCTTTTTTGCCGTCTCTGTACATTTCTTCATATTATTATAACACAATGCGCCGCGTTTTTCAATACGCGGCGCATATTTTTACAGGATTATAAAGAAATATCTGCAAAGAGAATCGCATGGTCGTGCATCCATTCATCTGCCACGCGACCAACCTGCTCAATTTTGATGTTATTTGAAACGATAATATTATCACACGGGCAGGGCGAATGAGGGTTATCAAGAATGGTATCAAAATAGCCAAACCCGCCACCGTTTGCCAAAGAATAGCCTGCTGCCTCAAAGATCGGCCACTCCTCCTCGTGCAGGTAACGGCTGCTGTTTTTTACGCCATCGTTGATGTAATCATTGGGGTTAAAATCACCGAGAATGATGCAATATTCATGCTGATCGGCGTAGGCGATCACCTGTCTGATCTGCTCGCCCCGCACGACCTTATCCGACCAATCAAAATGCAGGCTGATGAGACAAATCTCCTTACCCTCGATCTCTACGGTACCACGCAAAAACCACGGGTGACGGAACTTCATATCCCCCGTGTAAAAAATCTGCTCCACATCGCGGATCTCGTAGTCTGAAAGAAAGGCCTTGTAGTTATATTCGGTATGCCCGCGGCGCTCATAATGACGATACCCATCATAAAGTGCCTGATAGGGCGACTCCTTGGTCTCCTTATTATAGTAGGCCACGTCCTCCTGCAAGCCCCACAGCCGCACTCCGGCCGATGCCATGGTCGCACGAATAGTCGCCTTCCCCTCCTGTGAGCCGGGGGCAAAGCCAAGACCTGTAAAATCTCCGATATTAAAGGTTGCAAAACGAATGGTGCTCATTCTGTTTTCTCCTTGCTTTTTTCTTCATTATAGCAGGATTTTGTCGGCGTTTCCATGCTGTTTTCTACGGTTTGTGCGTTCGTAAGAAATGCAAAAAAGCGCACAACCGTGCGCTTTTTTGCATCATTGCGGCATGCCGAAATCATCTGTCGGCGGTGTTTCGGTCTCCGAGACAGGAACAGGCTCCTCAATCGGCATCATCTTCAGCTTACGCCAAGCAACTACGCCCACCACCAGCTCGTAAATCACCCATGCATGGAAAACATAATCAAGCAGCATATCGACCGAAATGCCGCCGATCAGCATGAAAACGGTGTCGAGGCCAAAGAGCACCAAGGCAAAAATCAGCCAGCCACCCTTTTGGTTTTTGGAAAAGAGCCAAGCAACAACGTATAATGCCAAAATGGCGACCGAAATGCCGAGCAGCACATAAAAAACACTCGGTGCGAAAAACTCTTGTGCCGCATAGCCACCTTCATAATATTCATCATAATATTCCGGCGGGAGCATGCCGCACAGCTCCATCCCAATGGAAGGAAGTACATACGGAAGAAAAGCGGAAAACAGCAGATAGTAATTCCCATTTGCAACGAAAAGAATAATGTTGATTGCCGTAAAGGCAACGACCAGCAGCAGGTTCAGACGAGCAGCATTGTACTTGCTCTCTTGGATCTGTCGCTCCGGCGACGCCGATGGATGACCTAGCATATTCGTCATAAGGGTTCTCCTTTCACGTAACCGACAAGCGGTCTTTTTTTCATTATACGGCATCATTGCCGTCTTGTCAAGTGCAATTCATTTGCAGCAGCCGCAAAACCTGTGCGGCTGTGCGAGAGAGATTTTGCTTTGCCGCCTCCCGTTCCATCGCCTCAAAGAGCGTGCAGGGGGTCTGCAAAATAGGAAAGAATGCATCAATGCCCTGTGCCAGGCAGGCCTCTGCTCCATCCCCCACGCAGCCGCAAAGCGCCACTACCGGCTTATTATATGTCTTTGCCAGACGAGCCACGCCCACGGGCGTCTTGCCCATAGCCGACTGCGCGTCTAACCGCCCCTCACCCGTGATAACGAGATCGGCCTCACGCACGAGTGTCTCCAAGCCCGTTTCGGCCATCACCAGCTCAATACCCGGTACAAGACGACCGCCAAGATAGGAAAGCATGGCAAAGCCCATCCCCCCAGCCGCGCCCGCTCCGGGAAAATCAGGGTCTGCCTGTGGCATGACCGTGCGCGTAACGGCTGCATAGTGACATAAATAAGCATCCATTTCGGTAACTGTTTCGGGGGTTGCGCCCTTTTGCGGGCCGTAGATCGCACTGCAGCCCTGCGCACCGCAAAGCGGATTTTTGACATCACATGCGACAGTGAAGCTGCATTCGCCAAGCTGCGGCATAACCCCCGCCATGCGAATGGCCGCAAGTGAGGCCAGCCCGCGCGCACCACGCGGGATCTCACAACCGTTTTGATCTACAAAGGAAAAGCCAAGCGCCTGTAGCATACCCACGCCACCGTCGTTGGTGGCGCTGCCGCCAATACCCAGCAGAAAGCGACGACAGCCCTGCGATATGGCATCTGCAATCAGCTCGCCCACGCCGTAGGTGGTGGCCGAAAGCGGGTCACGTTCCTCAGACGAGAGCAGCGTCATGCCGGAAGCGGCGGCCATTTCGATCACGGCGGCGCCGCTTGGAAGGATACCGTAGACAGCGTCCACAGGCCGCCCAAGTGGGTCGCACACCGTCACCGTGCGCATGCGCCCACCCGTGGCCGAAACGATAGCATCCACCGTGCCCTCTCCCCCATCGGCAAGCGGCAAAACCGTGACCGCAGCGGACGCGTCTGCCGCGAGAATGCCTGCTTTGATCGCTTCTCCCGCCTCCCGGCTGGAAAGACTGCCCTTAAACGAATCGATTGCAACAATGACCTTCATATGCGCTCTCCCTTTTGCTTGTTGTCTCTATTATAACAAAAAATCCGCCGCACCGCAAGAGAAAAAGGGCTGTCACACTAAAAATGCAGCATGCATATGCTTTTTGCGCAGCAAAAACCGTTTTGGGATTGGGTTAAACAAGGAAGCCTACTGCTGCAACGGGACTACGCATAGCGAAAGCTTTTCCGAACCACCAGCAATACTGGTGATTTTCAGGATACAAGACAAATGCGCGCCGCATATGCGGCGCGCATTTGCTTTTTCTCTCTTATCAATCGGGAACCGATGTAATTTCCAGTTCATCTACATATTGTTGGATGCCGGGATTGAGGCGCTTAATCTCCGCATAGCTGTCACAATCCATCGCTATCCAATCCCTTTGCCAGACATTTTCAAAATATTTTTGTGGATCATGGGCGATCATGATATCCCGCAAGGCACCTAAATAATTGAAGTTTGTCTGTCTCCAGGATTTCATGGCCCGGGTTTGATCTGTAATGATGGCATCGAGATCCTTTAGCGTACGAATACCAAAAGCCTGCAGCTCGAGAATGATTTCTTTATCCTTGCCGTTAAACGGCTCGCCTTTCACTTCAATGCCTTTTAGCTTGATTGAAAGATATTCCACAAGCGAGGTAGAATTGATAGGCTCGTCCAAATTGCCGCGCTCTGTTTCCCGCCTGACCTCATATGCGTAATGATCAATCTCGTCCGACAGGCGTTCAAACTCTCTATCCAGCATTTCCAAAGTGCCCGCCACCAAATAAAACCGCCGCTTGATCTCACTTGGCAGCTCACCGCCGAATTTATAATTGCGGTCATGCTCGATCTCTGCCCATGCATGCTGTAGCATCGTACGAATCTGAATTTCAAACTTCAGATTCTTATATCGCTTATATTCTACCAACCTGGCACGATCTTCCTTTAACGTGGCAATATAATGAATAGAGAGATATCCGACCTGGTCATCCTTCATTTGGGCAAATTTATCCACGGAATTGGGTGCATCTATTTGAAATTCCTCTTCAATGAGCGCCCGGATCTGCTTGACATCGTGGTTAGTGTAGCCAATAATGCGCAAACCGCACATATCGGTGATCTGCGTGATAGGATCATGATATTTCTCGTTGCGGCATTTTTTGAGAAAGCTCTCCTCTGCCTTTACCCGATACCCAATGCTGTGGTACAAAATGCCCTTCTCCTGCAACAGCGTAGCGATCAAGCGCTCAACGGTTTCTCCGCAAACCTCATAAAGCCCCTTGTTTTCTTGATACCATTTTTTACATTTCTGCATTTTTTCGGTAGGATTCATATCGTCCCCCTCCCAAGCGAAACTTTTCTATATTATACCACATCCAGTCAAAAAGGGCAACACAAAGCATGCTTCTTCTCAGGAGGGCATAACCCCAAGAGCCCCGCGGTTATGCCGCGGGGCTCTTGGTTCAGATCTTGCAGCAAACGACTGCCAGGCGCTTGGCCGACTCACGCAAGGAGTCCAGCCACGCGAACTCGTCTACCGAGTGGATGAAGCCCCCCGCCACACCGATCGAATCCACACAAGGGATGCCGGCCACAGTCACGTCTGCTGCGTCAGAGCCGCCTGTGCGCTTGCTGGGGGCAAGGCGAGAGAGGTCACATTCTGCAAAAATTTCATTCATGCGTTCAAGCAGCGCGGCGTTGCGCTCGGTATATTCCATCGCGACACGGCCGCCCGTTTCCATAACCGTGCAGGTGCAGCCGGGCACATGAACGGTGGCAGCCAGCTTTTCCACGTAGTCACGCACAAACGCAAGCTGTTCTGCCGTGGCAAAACGCACGTTGGCCTTAAATTCGCAATACTCGGGCACCGTGTTCGGCACCGTGCCACCGTTAATGACACCGCAGTTGCAGGTCAGGCCATCGTGGTCCTTCATCTTCTCCAGCTCGATGATCTTATACGCCGCGTCAACAATGGCATTTGCCCCTGCCTTGGCGCAAAGCGAGGCGTGTGCCGCCTTTCCCTGTACGGTAAAGGTGAAGGTGGCAATGCCCTTACGAACGATGCAGGCCTCCCCCGGCGTACACCCCTCCAGGTTCAAAAAGGCAACAGAATCCTTTGCCTTCTCACAGATATAGCGAATGGTGTCATGCGAGCTGACCGCGCTGCCGCCCTCTTCGTCCGTTTGCAGCAAAAGGCGCACGGGTCGAGAAGAAAAGCCGCACCTGTCCAGCGCGTGCATGGCAAGAAAGGCCGCTACAATACCACCCTTGCAGTCGGTCACACCGGGTCCGTAGATCTTTTCGTCATCGCGGTGCACGGCGGGCGTTCCGAACAGCCCGCGCGGATGCACCGTATCCAAGTGCCCCGACAGTGTGATCGGCGCGGCATCCGCCTCCGGGTGCAGGGTGATGCAGACGACATCCCCCGCCACGGCGTGGCGCATCCGTTCCACCAGCCAGCCGCGTTTTTCGGCGCGTGCGGCCAGATAGGCGCTTGCCGCGTCTACCCCGGCCTTATCTCTTGTTGGACTTTCGATATTGCAAAGATCCTCCCAAACCGAGAGGTACTCCTCATACAAGGAATCAATCGTTTCAAACAGGCTTTGATAGGTCATGGTTATTCCCTCCGCCCACTATTATACACCAAAGGCAAAGGCTCGTCAAGCCTTACAGGCAAAGCCCATACACCAGCAGATCATACCCACGATCAAGCGAGCGCAGACACACCGAGGTCACTGTTTTTTCTGAAGAAAGCGGCAGATCTAACCGATTGATGATATAATTTTCAAAGTTTTTGTCATAGCTGAACACGGCAAAGCGGGTTGCCCTCTCTGCTTGCGGATTGATACGTGAGGAGCCAATGGTGGTAAAGGCGGTGGTAAACTCGATACCGTTGCGTAGCGAAAAACGCTCCTCGCTCCCATCGGCACAGGTCACGATCAGCTCGGCCGCCGCCTCGCCGTAATCCCCCGAAACGGGATAGCCACCCGGCACGCTGACCGCACCAAGCAGGGTAAGGCAGTTGGTTTTCCCTTCCCCCGTAAAGGTGATCTCGGTGCCGTCCGCCAAGACAAGCGGTGTCTTTGCCATGCCCGGCAGCTCTTCCCTTTGCAGGCGCGGCCCTACCGTGACCAAGTGTCCTCGCATCTGCGTCAGAGCGGGGATCACCCCAAGCGACGCGCGCTTTATCAGGTCGGCGTAGGCTGCGCCGCCCTCGCCAACCATGGGCCTTTTATCCAGCGTATCATAGGCAGTATAGGAATACGCGTCCTCCGGCCTTTTCTCACGCGCAGCATCTCGCCAAGCCTCAAAGAACGGCTCGTAGATCATGGTGGGCTTGCCTTGGATATCCACAAGAGCCTCCTTTAACACACCATCACGGCAGGCGGGCGCGGCGCGCCCCTGGTCGCGCACCTCGGCCCAGTACCAGAAAAAGGCTCCGGCAAGCGCCCCTTCGTCGCTGTTGGCACGATACAGATCATACATCCCGTGAATGAAGTCAGAAAGCAGATGCGGGTTATCGTACACATAAAAGCCGCCCCACTCGGTAAACAGCAGCGGCTTATCATGCAAGAGACGTGCCGATTCTTGAGAGCGGGCAAGATCGGGCGCATAGGGATGCATGGTGTAGAAATCAAAACCGCAGATATTGTAATATTTCAGCGTATCCTCGTTGCTCATACAGTTGGCACCCGAAACCAGGCGGGTAGGATCGTTTTCACGGCTCACACGCACCGAATCCATGAGAAACTGCTCGGTAAACCGACACTCGTTAAAGCTGAGCCAGAACACGATGGCGGGATGGTTGCGGTCACGCAGGATGGTTCTTCTCAAGACCTCGAGACTGCCCGCGCGGATCTCCGGGCTGGCGGTATCCGACCACCACAATCCCGGCTCCTCGGAGACCATCAGACCAAGGCGGTCGGCCATCTCCAGCGTTTTTTTGTTGTGCGGATAGTGCACCAGTCGCACAAAGTTACAGCCATTTTCCTTAATACGACGCATATCCGCCTCTACTATGGCATCCGGCACGGTGTGACCGTATGCGCCGATCATCTCATGGCGGCATACCCCCATCAAAAACAGCTCCTTGCCATTGAGCAAAAACCGGTGGCGGTTGCAGGAAAATTCACGAAAGCCGACCGCGCAGACATACGTATCCAACACACGCCCCCCGTCTAACAGCTCAACGGTCAGGTCATAGAGCGCGGGACTCTCGGGCGACCAAAGATGCACACCCACCACCTCTCGCGTCACAGGCACTGCCCCTGCGGGGGTGGTGTAGCTGTCTACCAGCTCACCGTGATACGAAAGCGTGACACGGAAGGTGCCCTTTTCCTCTCCGCCCGCGGTCAGCTCGACGGTATAAGCGGCATCGGTATAATCATTTTTTAGCGCGGCGTGGAAAAACACGTTGTCAATATAGCTGTTTTCCGCATACAGCAGGCTGACCTCACGAATGATGCCGCCATAGTTTTCCCACCCGGCCGACGGGCCAAAAGCGGGCGAAAGATCCTCTAACGCCACCAGCAGGCGGTTGCCTTTTTCCCGCACGACCTCGGTCACGTCAAAGGTGTATTCACAGTAGGGCAGCATGTCACCTACGATCTGCCCGTTCAGCGTGACGGTGGCGTGATAGGTAATGCCGTCAAAGCGCAAAAACACACGTCTTCCCTGCTCGCAAAGGTCAAAGGACCGCTCACATTCCGAGTGACCGACAGGCAATGCCGAAAAGGGCACTTCTTTTTCGGTGGTCTTTCCCCCACCAACGCGGTATTGCCAGATGCCGTTCAAGCTTTGTGTACGCATGCGGATTCCTCCTGCCAAAGTGAATTCTATCATTTAATGATATTGTATACGATTTCCTCGCCTATTGCAAGGGGGAAGGTGCGCTTTGATGCAAAAAGAAACCGCAAATGGCGCACCCACGATAAAACAGGTGCGCCATTTCTTCTCTCTTTTTTGTTTACGGTGATGCCCAAATGCGACCGCTCCGTATATTACATTTCAAACAGCTCTGCAAAGCTGCCCTTTTTCTCATAGATATTCGCATCGGCGGGAGGGGTGACCACGGCGGCCTCGCCGTAGCTGTAGACCTCCTCGGTCGTCAGCGTAAAGGGAATGATCTGATCGAGCAACAAAATCTCGCCGCTGAGCTCACGACGCTGACGCAGGCATTGATAGGTACGCGCATCCACCTCCATCGTCACGAAAGTCTCTCTATAATCGACCGTAAGGGATGCCCCGTGTGGCATCAACGCGGCAGACAGATCGCCGATCACGCGTTCAAGACCTGTGGAGCTTTCCTCCTCAACGCCGCTGCCCGTCACGATGATATTGCCGTTCTCTGCCGTTTCCCACATAAGATCGGAAAAGGTAATATCCTGAAAAAATGCCGTGTACGACACCGCCGAAGCGCCATAAAGGGCAAGCTGCTCTGCGGTAATCGACACGCTCCGCTTCAGATCGATCGCCCCGTCACCACCGTTGACATGCAGATAATAGATGCCATCCCGATAGGTGCTCTCACGCAGGGTGCCCCCCTGTGCAAGAGACAGGAAAAAGGCTGTGCCATCGACCCGCGCGGTGCTTACTGTGGTGGCATCAAGCTCAGACGCGAGAGCACCACCGTCGGTCACGCGCCTTGCCTCGGTGCTTACGCACTGATACGGCACCGCCGCCATCGCCTGCGCAACCGTTTCAACAAGCTCCTCAACCGTCTCCGGCTTGGCAATCTCCCCCCCGCCGCAAGCGGAAAGCGGGCAAAGCAACACCCCGATAGCCAAAAGCAGCGCCAAAAGCCTTATACTATGCTTGTTTTTCATATCGTTTCCTTTTTCGCGATCTGCCCCATTTATGGGTACCAGCGCTTTTAGTTTTGTCATACGAACAATGATTTCATACAATTATACCACGCCCACTTCTGCATGTCAATGAAAAAGCAGATTCTATGAAACACACGCGGTCTCTTGTATCGTGGGACATCCTAAATTTTGCTTGTCGCAAAAAAAGGCAGAGAATTTGGTAACATCTCTGCCTTTTGCAGTGGCTTTTTTATTCGGTCACGGTGCCGCAGCGAACGGCCTCGAAGTCCTCTTCGATCTCTTTGGAGGGTGCTTTCGTCAAAAGCGAGACAACAACAATGCAGATCGAGGAGAAAAGGAAGGCGGGCAGCAGCTCATAGATGGCGAAGATGCCGCCGATTTGGCTGATGACCAGCTTCCACAAGAAGACCATGCCCGCGCCGCCAACCATACCCGCAATCGCGCCGGGCTTGTTGACACGTTTCCAGAACAGCGAGAAGAGCATCAGCGGGCCAAAGGTCGCGCCAAAGCCGGCCCAGGCAAAGGATACGATGTCAAAAATCACGCTGTTTTCATCCAGCGCGATCACCATGCCAACCAAAGCAAGAACCAGCAGCGTGATGCGCGAAACCATCATCACCTGCTTATCCGTAGCGGATTTCTTGCATACGCTTTGGAAAATATTCTTGGAGAAGGCAGAGGCGGCGATCAGCAAATAGGAGTCAGAGGAGCTGATCGTGGCGGCCAAAATGCCTGCCATGACAAAGCCGGCAAGGAGGGGCGGCAGGAAGGACTGGGACATGGTGATGAAGATGCTCTCGGCTGCCGACTTCGTCAGGTGCTCGATCGGGAACAGATGACGACCGATAATACCGATAAACACGGCAACAGCCAGCGAAATGACAACCCAAACCATCGCAATGCGGCGAGAACGCTTGAGCTCGTCCTCACGGCGGATGGCCATAAAGCGCAGAAGCACCTGCGGCATACCAAAGTAGCCAAGACCCCAAGCGAGCATTGAGCAAATGGTAAGGAGCCCATACGGGGCGGCCTCTCCAAACAGCGGCTTGCCCGCCTCGGTAACGATCTGCTGACCGTTTGCATCAAGCGTGGGACTTGCAAGACCAAAGAACTCAAGGAAGCCGGGGATCTCTTGCGCGTTTTCAACAACCGCGCCAATACCGCCGGCCTGCACCAAGCCAACAATGACGATCGCCGTGAGTGCTACGATCATCACGATCGACTGCATGAAATCCGAAATGCTTTCAGCCAAGAAGCCACCAAGGAGCGTATAGAGCAGCACAAAGGCTGCGCCAACGATCATCATCACCTGATAGGGCATACCGAACAGCGTAGAAAAGAGCTTGCCGCAGGTAACAAAGCAGCTTGCCGCATACACCGTAAAGAAGATCAGGATAAACGCGGCAGAGAGCAGCATAATGAGCTTGTTCTTCTCGCGGAAACGATTGGAGAAGAATTCAGGCAGGGTGATCGAATTGTTGGCACGCACGCTGTAGCGACGAAGCCGCTTGGACACAATAAGCCAGTTCAAATAGGTACCGATCGCCAGACCGATGGCCGTCCATGCCGCGTCAGCAAGACCGCACCAATAGGCAACACCGGGCAAGCCCATCAGCAGCCAGCCACTCATATCCGAGGCCTCTGCACTCATGGCCGTGACCCACGGGCCGAGCGAACGGCCACCAAGGAAATATTCTTCAGAGCTTTTGTTTGCGCGCTTGGCGTACAGCACACCGATCAGAATAACCGCGGCCATATAAATGACCATAGAAATCAAGGTTTGTATTGTCGCGGGCATAAGGTTTCATTCCTCCTGCAAGCATTTTATAAATATGTTGTATATTTTACCACAAAAAAGGAATAAAGTCAATCCTTTTGCATAAACATTCGTCACAGCCTTCAAAAAAGAGAAAAGGCATTCAATCCGCCGTGTCCTCTGCAAAGGCATTCACATCTACGCCACCGTGCAATGCCTCATAATCCTTTCCAAGAAAGCAGGCAAATGTGGCAATCTCCGTAAACCCCTGCGCCTTGTATGCTGCGATCTCTGCACGCATGGTTTTTTCATCCAACTCGAATTTTTTTGGCGGCTTTTTCCACCCGGAAAGCATGGAGTTGTCGTACCAATATTCCAGCACACGGCAAGGCCCGTCTTGAAAAAATTCCATCAAGGGACGTAGCATCTCCCTCTCTCGCGCGATGCGCATTGGCGCGTCCTCCCCCTTCGCAGTGTATTTTTCAAAAGGGGCATATTCCAAAAACACACCATTCTCCGGCAGAACAGAGGTGGGCGGCAGGATGCTGTCCATATACGCAAGATAAGCCATGCGGGCGTTCGGTTTTTTCTTCTTGATCTCGCGCAGCATGGCATTGATGGCAATGAGCTGTTGATCAGAGGCAGAAAGCGCGCGGCAGCACGGACAATGACAATGCAAATCGTAACCGTCATCCATCCAAAAATAAAAGGTGTCACTGCTACCGTATAGATTTTCTGCCAATTCTGCCGCCCGCGCAGCAAACAAGGAAAGTGCCTTTGGCTCGGAGACGCAAAAATTGCAATCAGCCGTTCGCTCTCCCTTAGCATTGATGCGAAAATATTCCGGATGCTCCGCATACAGCTCCGGCGGCATCAAGTAGCCTGCGGCGTGCATTTCATACTCGACCGCAAGTCCCCGACTATGCGCGTAATCGATCAGATCACGATAGTCCTTGGTCTCCATCAGTGTGACAAGCGCGCTCAAGGAATGCCGCGCCACCCCTGCCCCACCAACCGGATGAATGCCAAGCGTGGGGATGCCCGCTTCAACCAATTTATCGATCCACTCCCGCGAAAGCTCCTCGGGATGGATTATCATGCTTGCTTTCATACATCCTCCTATCACATCATCCTAATAAAAGATATTATAAACGATGATCCACGCAAAATCAAGATACGAAAACAGAAAAAGCACTTGCGCAGCAAGTGCTTTTTCTGTTATATTGGTGAATTATACTATCAAGTGCAACACTTTTAAGAAAAAAGGGAACTCATATTGAATCCTGTGTTATAATGAAGTTACCACACAACAAATAACAAAAGGAGAACAATATGAGCTATATCCATTTTACCAT
>JAFTQX010000046.1 GCA_017462545.1 Clostridia bacterium | reverse complement strand
TTATCTACAGCTATGTTGTGCGCAAAAAACAAAGAATCCGAACGCATCCCCAATTAGGAATAAGTTCGGATTATCTTTGTTTGGTCTGAGTGACAAGACTTGAACTTGCGGCCTCTACCACCCCAAGGTAGCGCGCTACCAACTGCGCCACACCCAGATGCAATCTTTCATGCACCTCTATATTATAGCACGTTTTTTTTAGAAGTCAAGGGGTTTTTGAAAATATTTGCATTTTTTTCAGTTTCAAAACAAGCGCAAGAGATTCCGGGGGCACACGCGTGTTTTTTGTCTTGAGAGAGGGAGAATGCTAAACCACGGTTCGCACGATGATGGAACATAACATGGCTATTTGAATATATTCATATTTTTCATTCATTTGTAAAATGTTGAAAAACGCATGATTTATCAATGTTTTTTTATAATTCAATTAAAAATATAAATTAATTTCTTGAAAGAACAGAATAAATATTCTGTATTTATTCAAAAAAACAATGTTTTGGGCAAAAAACAAAGCAATTACTTCCTCGAAGCGGAAAAATATGGAAGAATCTTGGTTTTGATCCGCTCCGCAGAAATCCTGATATTCCGGGAGACGTGATATAATATAGGTATGACTACTTTTTGGAGTTCGGGAGGATGACATGTATCGTGTTTTGAAAGAGAATAATGCCGTCGAGCAAGGTGGGGTGGAAGAGATTTTCCCGCTATGCGAAGTGCATTGTAAACTAACGGGGGAGCTGAATTTGCGTTATGTGCTGTATGATACTGATGGTGATTCTCGTGATTTGTACGGAACGGCATGCGAGAAAATCTATTGCCTGCGGATCGTGTTGCAAGACATCCAGCGCGCGATCGAAGAATGTGATCTTTATGATGTTTCTCGTGACGTGGATGAGGCACTTGCCATGCTTCGTTTGTTCGCACGCGAGAGGGTTACACCATTTGTAGCAGAAGAAGTGATGGGCGAGCTCCTCGCTGCACGGTAAAAACTTTGCTTTTGTGGGATTTTTATTTCTTTTTCTTCCATAAAATATTTACAACGGGCAAAAAATGTGCTATACTATTATATATGGGTATGTGCGCTGTGCGCCAAAATGCCACATTTGGAGGATAGGATATGAAATGTCCGTGCTGCGGCTCCTCTGACAGCCGCGTGCTAGATAGCCGCCCTGCCAACGAGGGCGCCAGCATCAAGCGCCGTCGCGAATGTCCCTCGTGCGGGAAACGCTTTACTACTTATGAGATCGTAGATTCTGTGCCGATCGTCGTTATTAAAAAGGACGGGTCACATGAGTTCTTTGATGAAAGAAAGTTGGCAGGCGGTATTATGCGCGCTTGTCAAAAAAGACCGGTTGATGCCAATGCCA
Organism: Clostridia bacterium; assembly: GCA_017462545.1. Lineage (GTDB taxonomy): Bacteria > Bacillota > Clostridia > Oscillospirales > CAG-272 > UBA1740. Next base: position 53,070 of record JAFTQX010000046.1, on the reverse strand, counting down.
TTGTTGCTGAGATCGTAGCAGAGCTGAACAACTCGCTTGTTTCCGAAATCTCGACCAAGGAGATTGGCGAGCGTGTCATGGAAAAGCTGCGCGCGCGTGATGAGGTTTCCTATGTGCGCTTTGCATCCGTTTATCGTGAGTTTAAGGACGTGGATACCTTCCTTGCTGAGTTGAACAGCATGATTCGTTCCCGCTCAAGACGCGGCAGAGCAGGGAAAGAAAGCGGGGAGAAAGCATGATCAAGAGTATGACCGCCTTTGGCCGCGCTACGGTGAAGGGGGAAGATAAGGATATTACTGTAGAGCTTCGCTCTGTGAACAGTCGTTATTTCGATTGCACGGTTCGTTTGCCGCGTACGCACACCTTCCTTGAAGAGAAGGTCAAGGCGTATGTGCAACAGCATGCCGTTTCTCGCGCGAAGGTCGATGTGACCATTACGTTTGACTATCACGGCGGCGAGCTGGGGACATTGCAGCCGGATTTAAAGCTGGCGGCAGAGTATGTTGCAGCTCTGCGTCTGATGCAAAAGGAGCTTGCGCTCCCGGATGATATCAGCGTGATGCGCGTTGCCGAAAACCGCGATCTCTTTACGTATACACGCCCTGAAGAAGATATGGACGCCGAGTGGGAGCGTGTACGCGCGGTGCTTGCGGAGGCGGCGTGCGGCTATGTTGCTATGCGCGAGGCCGAGGGCGAAAAGACCGAGGGCGATATTCGAGAAAAACTTGGTAATGTTGCTGCCTACGCGCAGGAGGTAGGGGAGATTTCCCGTACGGATGTGGTTGGCTATCGTGATAAGCTGGAAACCCGCTTGCGTGCGCTGCTTGCCGAGCACGATGTCGTACCGGACGAGGCACGCCTGCTGACCGAATGCGCCGTGTTTGCCGATAAGATTGCCATTGACGAGGAGCTTGCCCGTCTTGCAAGCCACTTCTCCGCCTTTGATGAGATCTGTCGATCCGGCGAGCCTGCCGGGCGGAAGCTGGACTTTTTGATGCAGGAAATGAATCTCGATACCAATACCATCGGCTCAAAGGCCAACAATGCGCGCATTGCGCGGTTGGTTGTGAATATGAAGTGCGAGCTGGAGAAAATTCGCGAGCAGATACAGAATATCGAGTGAGGGAAGAGCAATGAAATTTATCAACATTGGCTTTGGCAATATGGTTGCCGCCAACCGTGTTATCGCGTTGGCCAGCCCGGATTCCGCACCCATCAAGCGTCTTGTACAGGATGCTAAGGATGATGGTCGCGTCATCGATGTGACCTGCGGTCGTCGCACGCGCGCGGTGATTATTACCGACAGCGAGCATGTGCTGCTTTCCGCTATCCAGACCGAGACTATATCCAACCGTCTGGACGACTCGATGAACGAGACCGACGACGAGGATCTGATCGAGGAAGAATAATATTGAAAAAGAAAACAGGAGATAGAGTTATGATTAAGCCTACCATTTCTGAACTGACCCATGAAGAGATCAACCGCTATGAGCTGGTCATTGCCATTGCCAAATGTGCTCGCCGCGTGACTGACGAGTATGTGGAGCAGAGAGAGCGAGCCGATCGCATGATTGCCAATCGCGAGACCGACAAGCCGCTTGCTGCCCTCATCAGCAAGGAGCACCGCGATGAGAAGGCGGTAAAAACCGCGATCAATCGTTTCTATGACGGCCGTTATCAGGTCGTTCTGCCTGTAGAAGAAGAGGCGTAAGTCATTCCCGCGTGGAGGGAACGTCCATGAATGCCAGATATGTTGGCGTCCACTTGCTGGAGGCCCCCTATCAGATAGATCGGGAATATGCCTACTACCTACCCGCCGAGCTTGCTGAAGACGTGCGGGTGGGCAGCGTGGTCGCTGTGCCGTTTGGTGCGGCAAACCGCCGTGCGTATGCGCTTGTTGTTTCGCTTTCCAAGGAGAGCGAGATGGAGAAGGTCAAGCCTGTGATGGCCGTCCTTCCCGATCGCTTTTCGCTTTCCGAGGAGATGCGCGGTCTATGCTTTTTCTTAAAGGAACACACGCTGTGCTCGGTGGGTGACGCGGTTCGTTGCCTGTTGCCGGGGACGGCTTTTTCTGCTATTCGGGAGTTTTATCTTCCGGGCGCAGGTGTTCCCGATGACGAGCGTATGGCGGTTGCTTGCCGAATGGTTTCGGCAGAGGGGCGCGTGGAGGCGGATCGCTTGAAGAGTGAATGCGATCTTTCCGGCGCAACACTCGGCCGTTTGGTAGAGGACGGTTTTCTCATTCGCTCATATGAGCTGAAGGAAGAAAAAGGAAAACGCGAAAAGGTCATTCGCCCGGCGGTGTCGGACGAGGAGCTGCTTTCGCTGTTGAATGGCGAAAAGAAAAAACTGCGCAGTGAGGCACATGAGCGTATTCTGCGCACCATTCTTGCCGAGGAATATATGCGCCGTGCGGATCTTTGTGAGCTGACGCATACGACCACCGCGCAGGTGAATGCGCTTGTTAAGCGCGGTCTGCTTGCGGAGGAGGAGGCTCCTGTTCTGCGCGATCCGTACGCGGATATGAAACGCGGGCAGGATCGTTCGCCCATTGCATTGAGCCGCGCACAAGGGGTGGCGTATGATACGCTGGAAACGCTTTTGTGCGAGAATGCCCCTCGTGCTGCGTTGCTGCATGGGGTAACGGGCAGCGGCAAGACCAAGGTCATGATGAAGCTCATTGATCGCACGATTGCCGATGGGAAGAGTGCGATTCTCATGGTGCCCGAAATTGCTCTCACACCGCAAACGGTCAGCATTTTTTGTGCGCGATATGGCGATCGTGTCGCCGTGATCCACTCATCGCTTGGTGATGGGGAACGGTTCGATGCCTGGCAGCGCATTGCAAACGGTGAGATCGATTTGGTCATCGGCACACGTTCGGCCGTTTTTGCACCGCTTGCCAACCTCGGGCTGATCGTCATGGACGAGGAGCACGAGCATACCTATAAATCCGAAAATGATCCCAAATATCATACAAAAGATGTCGCTGCTTATCGCTGCGGTGTGCATCACGCGCTGCTGCTATTGGCGTCTGCAACACCATCTCTCGAAAGTTATTATAAGGCAGAACGCGGTCAATACACCTTGGTTCCGTTGCGCGAGCGTTATGGCGGTGCCAAGCTGCCGGAGGCCGAGATTGTGGATATGCGTGAGGAGCTGCGCGCGGGAAACCGCTCATCCGTCAGCCGCCGCTTGCAGGAGCTGCTTGAGGAGACAGCGTCGCGCGATGAGCAGGCGATCCTGTTTCTGAACCGTCGCGGCTTTCACACATCCATCAGCTGTAAGAGCTGCGGCGAGCCGCTTACCTGTCCGCATTGCAGTATCGCGCTGACACATCACACCGATCGTGTAGGTGGGGGGCTGCTTTGTCATTGCTGTGGCTACCGTACGGCTACACCGCGAGCCTGTCCTGCGTGCGGGAGCGATCAACTTTCCTTTGTTGGCTTTGGCACGCAAAAGGCAGAGGGGGAGATTTCCGCCTGCCTGCCGCATGCGCGGGTCTTGCGCATGGATGCTGACACAACACGCGCCAAGCAATCGCATGATCGCTTGTTGGAGGCGTTTCGCCGTGGTGAAGCGAATGTGCTGCTTGGTACACAGATGGTCACAAAAGGGCATGATTTCCCTCGGGTCAGCCTTTCCGGCGTTATGCTGGCAGATACATCGCTTTATGTAAACGATTTTCGCGCATCCGAGCGAACCTTTGCACTTCTTACGCAGGTTATCGGTCGTGCCGGCAGGGCAGAGTCGCCCGGGCATGCCATTATCCAGACATACACGCCGGAAAACGAAACGATTCGATTGGCCTGTCGGCAGGATTATGAGAGCTTTTACCGTTCGGAGATTGCCTTGCGCCGTTCGCTCTCCTTTCCGCCGTTTTGTGACCTGGTGCAGCTGACCGTTTCTTCTGCCTATGAGGATGAGCTGATGATCGCCTCGGTGCGCCTCTCCTCTTATATGAGTAGCTTGGCAAGACGGGAATATGCCGATCTGCCGCTCATTATCTTTGGCCCTTTTGAGGCCGGTGTGTATAAGGTCGCCGGTAAATACCGACTTCGCATGGTAGTCAAATGTCGGCTCTGCAAGCAAAGTCGATCCTATTTTTCTCGCGTTCTGACGGATTTTTCGCAAGAGATCGGTCACCGCATTCATTTATCGCTGGATATGAACCCAATGTAAAGGAGTATACCAATGGCTGTTTTAAACCTTGTAAAGGAAGGGCAGGATGAAGGTCTTCTTCGTAAGATCAGTCGCCCTGTAACCGAAATCACCCCCCGTATTCTCACGCTGCTGGATGATATGATCGAGACGATGCGTCGCGCGGATGGTTGCGGCCTGGCTGCTGTGCAGGTGGGCGTTCTGCGCCGCGTGGTGGTGATCGAAACCGAGCCGGGAACGGTACATGAGCTGATTAACCCGGAAATTATCAGCCGCAAGGGCGTGCAGGAAGAGGGCGAAGGCTGTCTTTCTATCCCGGGTGAGAGCGGAATTACCCGTCGCCCGATGACGGTCACCGTGCGTGCCCAAAACAGAAAGGGCGAGTTTTTTGAATTGACCGGAACCGGACTCCTCGCTCGTGCCATCTGCCATGAGACCGATCATTTGGACGGTAAGCTCTTTACCGATGTCGTCATTCGTTCGACAGAGGATGACGAATAAAATTTCATTGCAGGAGAACAATAAATGAAGATCTTGTTTATGGGAACGCCGGATATCGCGGCTGCTTGCCTGGATGCGTTGCTTTCGGATGGGCAGCAGGTGGTGGGCGTTGTGACACAGGCAGACCGCCCGCGCGGTCGTGGCTATACGCTCACACCGCCACCTGTTAAGGTGCTGGCGCAGGAAAAGGGTATTCCCGTTTATCAGCCCGCCACGCTGCGGGATGAGGCGTTTGCCGAAATACTGGCCGTCATGGATCCTGATCTGATCGCTGTCGTTGCGTATGGAAAGATTCTGCCGTCGTCTGTTTTGCGTTATCCAAAGCACGGCTGCATCAATGTTCACGCCTCGCTTTTGCCGAAATATCGTGGGGCAGCACCCATCCAGCGCGCTATCATGGAGGGGGAGAATGTCACCGGTATCACCACCATGTATATGGAGGAAGGACTGGATACGGGAGACATGCTGCTGACGGAGGAGATTGCGATCGGGGCGACCGATGATTTCGGCACGATTCACGATCGCATGGCGGAGGTGGGCGGCCGCCTGCTTTGCCAAACTATACACGCCATTGCGGATGGTACTGTTGTGCGCCGCAAGCAGGATGATGCTTTGGCCACCTATGCCGCTAAAATTGAAAAGGCAGACTGCCACCTGGATCTGACACGGTCGGCCGCTGCGCTGGATCCGTATATCCGAGGCTTGTCTCCCATTCCTTTGTCCTTTGTCCGCTGCCCGGACGGAAAAATGCTCAAGATCGTTCGTGCTGAGGCTTCTGAGGGGCGTGGTGCTCCCGGCGAGGTGTTGGCCTTGGATGATCGCGGCGAAGGCGGTATTCTGATTGCCTGCGGCGAGGGCGCGCTTCTTTTGCGCGAGATCGTGCCGGAGGGGAAGGGAAAAATGCGTGCGGCTGATTTTATTCGTGGCCGTCGCTTGAAGATAGGGGAGGTTCTTACCTGATGCCGTTTGGTTTCTTTTATGTGGATTATTTGTATATCATTCTTGTTCTGCCCGCGGTTATTCTCGCGTTCTGGGCACAATGGAATGTAAATCACACCTTCCGCAAGTATAGCAGGGTGGCAACACATCCCGGCATGACCGGGTATGATGCGGCTCGTCTGGTATTGGATCGGCACGGCCTCTTAGATGTGCAGATCGAAGAGGTAGGCGGGAATCTGACCGACCATTTTGATCCGCGCGGCAATGTGATCCGTCTTTCCTCTGCTGTCTACCGCGGCAACAATGCCGCCGCTGTCGGCGTAGCCGCCCACGAGGCAGGGCATGCTGTGCAATACGCCAATGACTATGTACCGATGAAGATCCGCTCTGCCATTATTCCGGCCACCAATATTGGCTCAAGCCTGGCTGTGCCGCTCGTTCTGCTCGGCATTATCTTCTCAATCCCTGCGATTGCCTATATTGGCGTCCTGGCTTTTGCGCTGTCTACCGTGTTCCAGCTTGTTACGCTGCCGGTCGAGTTTAATGCCAGCCGTCGCGCAATGGCTGCCATCAGTACGTGTGGCCGCTTTCATGAAGAAGAGCAGCATGCTGCCCGCAAGGTGTTAAGTGCCGCTGCGATGACCTATCTTGCCGCATTGGCGGTTTCACTTGCCAACCTGCTGCGCCTTGCCATCATTGCGGGCGGCAGCCGTCGTCGTGATTGATATGGGAAAGAACCATGTGCGCGAGCTTGCTCTCCATCTTTTGACAGAATGGGAGACGGGGGATAGGTTTATCAATTTGGTGCTGGAGGATGAGCGGGTAGCCGCCCTTTCCTCCAAGGACCGCCGTTTTTTGACCGCGTTGCTGTATGGCACGGTAGAGCGCCTGCTTACGCTGGACTACTACATCGAGCAGCTCGCCAACCGTCCTTTAAAAAACATGGCACCACATACGCGTCGTGTATTGCGGTTGGGGCTGTATCAGCTTTGCTTTATGGATGGCGTGCCGGATCATGCCGCCGTCAGCGAGACGGTCGCACTTGCCGGCAGCCGTGCAGAGCGCGGCTTTGTCAATGCCATCATGCGAACGGCACAGCGCGCTCCGGAACGGCTTGCACTACCTGCAGGAGATGTCGCACGTCGCCTCTCGCTTACATATTCCTTTCCGCGTTCTACCGTTCGTCATTTCTTGCGGGAATACGGGGAAGAGATGAGCGAAAAAATTCTTGCCGCCTTTAACGAGACGCAACCGCTGACGCTGCGCGTCAATACCCCGCGCATCAGCCGCGCCGCTCTGCTTACTGCCTTGCGCGAGGCCGGCTATGCCGCAGAAGAAACGGTCTACTCTCCCGTTGGTATCCGTCTTGGCGAGAGTGTTGATCCTACTTCGCTGCCCGGCTTTGCCGAGGGACACTTTTTTGTACAGGATGAGGCTTCCCAAATTGCGGTTGCCGCGCTTGGCGCATGCCCCGGTGCTCTTGTTGTCGATACCTGTGCTTGCCCCGGCGGAAAGAGCTTTGGTGCGGCCATGGATATGGGTGACAGGGGAACGCTGTATGCGTTTGACCTGCATGAAAGCAAGCTGCCATTGATTGAAAAAGGGGCTGCCCGCCTTGGTCTTTCTTGCGTTCGCCCCTCCGTTCACGATGGCGAAAACGCAAAAAACGAGCTTTGCAACAAGGCAGACTATGTTATTTGCGATGCACCTTGCTCCGGGCTTGGCGTGCTTGGGAAAAAGGCCGATCTTCGCTATCGTGGAGGAGAGCGGCTTGAAAGCTTGCCGCCGCTGCAGCAGCGTATCTTGGATGCCGCCGCACAATATGTGCGCCCTGGTGGTGCGCTTGTTTATTCGACCTGCACGCTCAACCGTGCGGAAAATGAGGATGTGCGTGCTGCGTTTCTTGCCTCGCATCCCAACTTTGAGGCGGTACCGTTTTCTGTCGGCGCGCTGGAAGCACCGACAGGCAGCTGCCGTCTCCTTCCTCCCGTCCATCAGACTGACGGGTTCTTCATTGCAAAATTCAAACGTAAACAGGATGATGCCATATGACAGTTGATCCATCCCGCATTGTGGACGGTCGGGTAGACATTCTCTCCCTGACGCCCGAGGAGCTGTGTGATTTTTTTCTCTCGCTCAACCAACCGAAATATCGTGCCACGCAAATGTTCCCGCAGCTTGCACGCGGTGTCTCGTTTGCGGAAATGACCAATCTGCCAAAGGATTTGCGCGCAATGTTGGAGGAGAGATGCTTGTTTACTCTCCCGCAGGTAGAAAAAAAGCTGGTTTCCCAAATTGATGGAACCGTAAAATATCTTTTTCGTTTGTATGACGGTGCCTGTATCGAAAGCGTTCTGATGCGCTATGAGCATGGTAACAGCCTGTGCATCTCCAGTCAGGTTGGTTGCCGTATGGGATGCCGCTTTTGTGCCTCCACCATTGGTGGAAAGGTGCGAGATCTTCTTCCATCCGAGCTGCTCGGGCAGATTATTGCCGCGCAAAAGGATAGCGGCGAGCGTGTCTCTAACATCGTGATGATGGGAATCGGTGAGCCGCTTGACAATTTTGATAACGTGGTGCGTTTTTTACAGCTCGTCAATCGTAAAGAGGGGCTTTGTATTGGCTATCGCCATATTTCGCTGTCTACTTGCGGTTTGGCAGATCGCATTCGCGATCTGGCGGCAATTGATTTGCCGATTACGCTTTCTATTTCTTTGCACGCCCCAACCGATGAGCAGCGTTCGGCCATTATGCCGGTCAATCGCCGCTATCCGTTGGAGGCACTCTTTGCCGCCTGCCGGGATTATTACAAAACCACCGGACGGCGTATCTCCTTTGAATATACCTTGATTGCCGGCAAAAATGACAGCGAAGCAGATGCGCGCGCGCTTGCGGATTGCCTGACCCATGCCTTTGCCGGCACAGGAGCTCCTTTGCACGTTAACCTAATCCGTGTGAATGAGGTAGAAGGCACGGGCTTTGTGCGCGGTACCAAGGAAAGCGTCAACGCCTTTGCTGCCTATCTTAGCAAGCGCGGCATTGTGGCAACCGTTCGACGTCGGCTGGGGGCAGATGTGAATGCCGCCTGCGGCCAGCTACGCCGCTCCGCCGCAGAAGGGAAGGCGGAGGTATGACGGAGGGAAAAAATCTAGTCAAGATCTATGCCGATAGCCATATCGGTTGCGTGCGTGAAGAAAACCAAGATGCCTATGCCGCGCTTGCCGTACATGATGGTGCGCTTGCTGTTGTGTGTGATGGAATGGGCGGCGAGGCCGGCGGTCGCATTGCTTCCGGCATTGCTGTTGAAGAGTTCTGCCGCCGTTTTTCTTCTGCTTTTGAAAGCGTGATTGGCGAGGGGGAGATTGATGAATTTGCGCTGCACCGCGTTTGTGGTGATGCGGTCTATGCTGCCAATCGCGCCGTTTTTGATCGTGCCGTGACCGTGCCTACGTTGCAAGGAATGGGTACAACGCTGTCGGTTGCCTATTTGGTGGGAAATCGGCTGTTTGTTACCAATGTGGGAGATAGTCGTGTCTACCTCTTCCATGACGGTGCTTTGACACGCATCAGCCATGATGATTCCGTCGTTCAGCAAATGATCGATGCAGGACAATTGACCGAGCAGGATGCACACAAAAGCGAATGTCGTCATTTGCTCACGCGGGCGGTCGGCGTTGCCCCTTATGTAGAGTTTGGCTTTTTTGCACAACGCGTGGAAAAGGGCGATGTGGTGCTGCTTTGCAGCGATGGGCTGACCGCTCATTATACCGATAAGGAGCTGCAGGCCTGCCTTGCAGAGATCAGCGATCTGCAAAAGCTTGTCTACAATCTCATCATCGGTACCTGTGCACGCGGTGGACGGGATAATGTCACCGTTGCTTGCTTGCGGGTAGAATAACGTATCGCGAAAGGAGCAAAAGGATGGAAAAGCTGGAAAGCCTTGTCGGCTCGGTTTTAGACGGCCGCTATCTCCTCCATGCTGTCATCGGTACCGGCGGCTCGGCCGTTGTGTTTCGTGCTGAGGACATGCTCCTTTCTCGCTCTGTTGCCCTGAAAATGCTGCGTAGCGAGGCTGCTCCGATTACGGAAACGGATCGTGAGCAACATAGCGATGCATTTGTCCGCGCAGAGGAAGCGCGGTCTATTAACCAAAACGCCTTCGTACAGGAGAGCCGCGCAGCAGCGATGCTTTCGCACCCCAATATCATCACCATTTTTGATGTTTGTCCTGCGGCAGATAACCCTTACATCGTCATGGAGCTTGTCGCAGGGAAACCCCTTTCCGAGCGGATTGCTGAGCTTGGCGTTCTTTCCTTGCACGAGCTACTCTATATCACCCGCTGCATCTTAGAGGCATTAGCGGAGGCACACGAAAACGGCATCGTTCATCGCGACATCAAGGAGCAGAATATCCTGTTGTGCAAGGATGGTGGTGTCAAGGTTACCGACTTTGGCATTGCTGAGATCGGCGGTCAGCGTTCGCTTGCACCGGCGGGCAAGGTGCTCGGTACAGCCGATACCATGAGCCCGGAGCAGGCAAGCGGAGAATCGGTGGATGCCCGTAGTGATCTGTATTCGCTGGGGGTGCTGATGTACCGCATGGCAACGGGGCACTTTCCGTTTGAGGATGAGGATCCGCAAACGGTCGCCTTTTTGCATCGAACAGAGCCGCCACGCTATCCCTCTACCTGGAATCCCTCCATCCCACGCGGTCTGGAGCAGATCATTCTTACCGCGCTGGAAAAGGATCCGCAAAAGCGCTTTCAAGAAGCAGGTGCTATGCTGTTAGCCGTTCGACGCCTTGAAAAGCACCCGCGCCATGTGTTTCGCCGCTTTGCACGTCGTGCGCCGCACGCAAATCAACTGCGCCGTAGTGCGTGGTTGCCGGCGTTGTACGGCACGCTTGCTGCTGCTGTGCTTTTTGTTCCTGTGTTTTTGTTTTCGGGAATGCTCTCCGTCCCGCAAACGACCGTGATCGAGTTGCCCTCCTACATCAATATGCCTTATGAGGAGCAAGCTTTTTCGGCGTTTGATCAGCGTGTTGAGGTCGTGCTGCAGTATGTTCTTCGCACTGACCTGCCGGAGGGAACCGTGCTTTCCCAATATCCCGCAGCGGGCACCCGCTGGAAGCTGGATGGTGAGGATGATCGCCAAACCCTTTATCTGACGGTCTCCACCCAAGACCAAACCAAAGTAATAGGATAGGTATTTATGAAAAATCGCATTGACGGAAGAGTGGTCAGCAGTGTAGGCGGTCTCTTTGAGGTTCTCGTCAACGAGGATGGAGAAGAGCGACGCCTTCCTTGTCGCGCGCGCGGCAGCCTGCGGCGCGATGATGCGCGCGTGTTGGTTGGTGACCGTGTTGTTGTAGGCATCGAAGAGGAGGGCAATCGTGGCGAAATTGCTATATTGGAGGCTCTGCCACGGAATAACGCCTTGATTCGGCCCCCTCTTGCCAACCTTGACGAGATGTATGCCGTCCTCGCCGTGGCAGATCCTGCGCCGATGCCCGAAACGACCGACAAGCTTCTTGCTATTATGGAGCATAACCATATTCATTGTACCATTGTCATCACCAAAACGGATCTTTCTGCCGAACATGCCAAAAGCCTTGAAGCACTTTATCGCTCGGCAGGCTATGAGGTGTTTTGCGTCAGCGCGTATGAGGGCAAGGGCATCGAGGCGCTTGCCAGCCATTTGCGTGCAGCCATCGCCGGTGGTCGCACTGCCGCCTTTGCCGGTGCCTCCGGGGTGGGGAAGTCCTCGTTGCTCAATACATTGTTTCCCTCGCTCTCGCTTGAAACCGGTGAGATCAGCAAAAAGATCGGTCGCGGCAAAAACACCACACGCCATACCGAGCTGTACCCGGTTTTTGGTACGGCCGAGGGGGGCTTTTTGGCCGATACTCCCGGCTTTAGCATGCTCGACTTCGTTCGTTTTGATTTTATGTCCTGGCAGGATCTGCCGCACGCCTTTCGTGAATTTGCCCCCTATCTCGGCACATGCCGCTATTCGGATTGTAATCATGTAAAAGAGGAAGAGTGCGCCGTTCGTGCCGCAGTTGAAGAAGGGAGGATCGCACCCTCGCGCTACGAAACCTACAAGTCTTTGTACACCGTTCTGCGTGCCAAAAATCCCTATGCAGGCGAAAAATAAAAAAATATCAAAAACTTTTCAAAAACCTATTGACAAATCACGCACAATGGTTTATAATACCGTTGTTATCCTAAGACAGCAGGTTCCCGTAAAGGTGCACAGCACTCTCCTGCCGAGGTGAAGCGTTAATATCATGTGTGTATTATCCTTTTCTCGGTGTGCTATGCCATACGGGAGAAGGATTTTTTATTTGATACGGAGGTGAAACCAAACATGCCCAGCAACAAGATTCTTGAGCAAAAGCAAAACATCGTAAAAGAGTTGGCAGAAAAGCTGCGCAATGCCCAGGCAGGCGTAGTTGTCAACTATCAGGGCATCACCGTAGAGGCAGACACCCAGCTGCGTAGAGAGCTGCGTGCCGCAGGCGTAGAGTACATGGTTATGAAGAATACGCTGACCGGCCGTGCTTGCGACGAGGTTGGCCTCGGCGATATGAAGCAGTACCTCGAAGGTATGACCGCTATCGCCATCTGCGGCGAAGACCCCATTGCACCCGCCAAAATCACCAAGGCATACGCAGAGAAGATCGAAAGCTTCACTGTAAAGGCCGGCTTTATTGACGGTGCTGTTATTGATGCTGCAAAGGTAGAAGAGCTGGCAGCCATTCCGCCGAAGGAAGTTCTCATCGGCAGAATTCTCGGCAGCTTGATCGGCCCTGTGCAGAGTCTTGCCTACGCGCTGCAGAGCGTTGTAGACAAAAACGGCGAGGAAGCAGCCGCTCCCGCAGCCGAGGCGTAAGCCACCAACAACCAAAAATTAAAAAACATTCTATTATTAAGTGGAGGATATCACAATGGCAAACGAAAAGACCACCCAGATCCTCGACCTCATTAAGGGTCTGACGATTCTGGAACTCTCTGATCTGGTAAAGGCAATCGAAGAAGAATTCGGCGTATCCGCAGCTCCTGTTGCAGTAGCAGCAGTTGGCGGCGCTGCCGCTCCCGCTGCAGCAGCAGAGGAGAAGACCGAGTTCGACGTAGTTCTGAAGGCATTCGGCGCGAAGAAGCTTGATGTTATCAAGGTTGTTCGTGAGATCACCGGTCTCGGCCTGAAGGAAGCTAAGGAGATGGTTGAGGGCGCTCCCAAGACCGTTAAGGAAGGCGTTTCCAAGGAAGAGGCTGCTTCTATCGAGGCTAAGCTGAAGGAAGCCGGCGCTGAGGTTGAAGTAAAGTAATTTCACCCCGTTTCCAAATGGGCAACACGCACCTGTTCGTGTTGCCCATTTTTCTATACATTATCAGAACCATCGACACATGGCCGACGGTTTTTTATTTTGTGCAGATTCCATAAAAACAGAAGGAAAACTTTTGTGAAAACGCTACTTGACTTTTTTATAATGAAATGTTATGATAATAATGAATAGGTGTTGATACCTATAATTTTATTTTGAGAAAGGAAATACCCTATGCAAAAACGTGTACTTTCCCTTGTGCTCGTGCTGTGCATGCTTCTTGCGATGGTTCCGGCAATGGCTCTGCCGGTATTCGCCGAGGAAACGACCGCTACCGTTACGTTTATCGACGGCAACGGCACCACAGTATCGACGCAGACGGTAACCGGCGCAACGCTGGAGTTTACCGTTCCCGAGGTGCCCTCCGACGCGTTCGGTTGGTACGTCATTACCCCTGCAGGTGCCATTCGTGAGGCATCTGCCATGATCGGCGAGGCCGCTGCTGATGTGACCTTCTATCTCTTGGAGAAGACGTCCACCTTCAGCCCCACCGAAAACTGGCCGCTCTACACCTCCCAGACCAGCCTCAACGGCTACCGTGGCGGTTGGGCCGCAGGCACCTATGTAAATAACGAGTATCGGCTCTTTGATCTCGTTAACACTTACAATATTTTGGAGCTTTCCGGCGGCAACAATGGCGTTTGGCAGAAGGGCGGTATTTACCTGGGTGATAAGCGTATGATCACCATTCGTGGTACTGCACTTGCCCTGTCCTACAACGCACCGGCCACCGGTGAGATCGACATTGATTTTGAGACGCTGCGCATTGATAAGAACACCGACGGTACCGTGTTCTCGGATATGGCTATGGCCATTGCCGTCAATGGTGTCGTAGTATGGCCGCAGTCTGCTGCAGGTAAGCCTGTCAGCAGCAACCCGGTGCAGGGCACGGTTTATTCCTTCCCCTATTGGAACCAGGGCGGTAATACCGCTACCTCCTACATGGACGGTGCCAGCACCGATTGGGCATTCCTTCTGCTGGATGGTCTGTCTCTGCCGGAGGAATATATGGATCTTTCCGATCTGGAGGCTCTTGACTTTGACTGGACCAAGTACCAGGGCAAGAGAGAAGGCGACAATACCTGGGCTGCTGCCGTAACAACGGCGCAGGCAGCGCTTGAAGAGGCTAAGGCCGGTGGCGACGCGACGGCCATTGCCGAGGCACAGGCAAAGCTTGACAAAGCAACGCTTGATCTCGAGCGTTATGACAAGGTTAAGGCACTCTGCCGTAACGTTACCGCTTACGCAAAGACCGGTGACTTGATGGGGAACTATGTGAAGTTCTGTGACGCGAACGGCTACCCGCACGATATCAAGGTTGCCGCAGGTGACCGTGTAGACGTGCTCTTTAGTGCTGTCAACAACAGACACATCACCGCATATCCTACCGTTACCTATAACAAGGTAACCTCTGCCAAGCTGATTTCCGAGGACACTGTGCTGGATGCTGTGCTGGATTTTGCTGCATTGGGACATGATCTGGTTGCTGGCGGTGTCAACTGGCCCGTGCATGAAAAGGTTGATTCCGTTTATAAGAAGATAAGCGGCTTTGGAAACGGTTGGGCCTATGGCGGCTATAATGACGGCACCTTTGTTGAGACGTCATATAACCAGACGTATGCTACATACGGCAACTGGACGCCAGCTATTCTGTGGCTGGAAAGAGCAAATGGTGAATACGCAGGCTCCCCCCTGCAGCGCTCGAATTGCGATGGAAGCATGACGAGCTTTAAAACGCACGGCGTTGCCTTTGCGTACACAGCTGCCGGTGCGGGAGAGCTGGATCTGAACATTTCCTTTGATACGCCTGCAGCAACAGAAAGCCAGGCCGTTTACTTCTCGGTCTACAAGCACGCAGCAGACGGCAGCAAGACGCTGATCTACCCCTATGATGGCATTGCCGGCGTTACCGTAGCCGATGAAGCGACCGAGGGCGCGGGTGTCAAGTATACGACTGCTGCTACACAGACCGCTGTTCTGAACGGCGTTGATGTTGCAAAGGGCGATCAGCTTGTGCTGGTATGGCGTGTGCAGGATGTGGAAAAGAACTATACCTCGTATAATAGTCCGTACTACGCAAGATATGTCAACATTGCCATGGAGGGTGAGCCGGTTTATACGACCACGTTCAATCCTTCAAACGGCATGAATGAACCGTCCGGCTATGCCGATCTTCCCATGGGAAGCAAGGTTACCTACACCGGCGGCTGGGATATCGTTGGTCACCCGATTGCCTCTTATACAGATGCAAAGCGGATCGACGAGATCATCCGTACCACTACTGAAACCGATGCAACCGCAGAGCGCTTTACGGGCTATACCGGCTGCGGCGAAACAAAAATCGACTGGGGTGATAAAACCCCTATGGTGTTCTATAACACCAACGGATCCTATGGTCAATGGAATGGCTCGTACGGCATCATTCCGAAGGCGAGTCATGCAGCCGGCTTGCGCTACACAGCGGAATATAACGGCACGGTTTCTATCAATATTGAGAAATTGACCTCCAGCCAGATCAAGGGCTATGCGGCCGTGTTTGTGAACGGCACTATGGTTTGGCCGTGCGCTGAGGAACCGGGAAAAACGGAATACTTTAGCTTGAACGTGGCAAACGGCGAAAGCGAAAGTCCCGCAAAATGGGCCTATATTGACAAAACAGATAAGACAAATGTTGCTGCTGCATGGATGGCAGGCACCGTTACCGTAGGTGATGGCAGCACAGCAAATGGCTCACTGGACAACATTGCTGTTTTTGCGGGTGACGAGATCGAGCTGCTCCTTCGTCTGGAGACAACGGCCTCTAACTTCTGGAATAACGGCACCGGCTTTGTTGCAAATGCCAGCGTGTACTACAGTGAAAAGAACGGTATGTTCACCTCTCGCTTGGATCAAAATCTGCCCGCAGCCCCGGATAACAGCATTGCTGAAAACTATGTGATCAAGCCGGTATTCGGTGACTCTGCTTGGTCCTTTGTTACCTATCCGAGAGAGATCCTGACGGCCGAGAACGCCGTGACTGACTATTATGCCATGAACCGCAGAACGGAAGTCGGACCTAATGGTGAAGAGATCGCCACCACTTGGGATGACGGTTTCTGGAGCGCAAACTTCACCGGCGTTTGGAATGATTATGGCATCGGTCAGAACACCGCATTCCGTATTAAGGACAACAATACTTGGGGCCCGACCCTGGGTATTGCTATCAACACATGGGCGTACGGCGGTTACCGCTATACCGCTCCTGAGGCAGGTAAGATTGATGTTGACGTTACTCGTCTTTGGACCTTTGATACCGCTAGTGAAACAAAGCCGAAGGCCGGTGCTATTAAGGTCGCCATTTATATCGACCAGGTGAAGGTATGGCCGGCAGGCGAGGACTGGTACACCTTGGCCGAGGTGGATACCGAGTATGCTGACGATATTGCGGCATCTGTTGATGAGGTGCTCTCCGGCATCATCGTTGGTAAGAATTCTGCTATCGATTTCCTGGTTCAGGCAGAGATGACCGCTTGGGAATCTCGCGGTACGGTATTCGAGGGCGCTGTCACCTATTACGAGCAGTATCCTGTATCTGCTACCGGTGCTGTTTCGGTTGGTGATTCCTTCACCTTCGAGGCAAATGCTACCGCAGGCATTGCACAGAACATCAAGGCTGATGTGATCACCACCGCTGCCAAGGATGTTTGCAACAAGTTTGCCTACACCGTAACCGGTGAGATCGACGGCAAGACCGTAACCCTGGCTACCGGCGTTACCACCATGAAGGATGCGCTGATGGCTTATGTTACCACCGATACTGCCGACAAGGCAAGCAATGTTGCCATTGCTTCTCTGAACTACGCCGCTGCTGCACAGCAGTACTTCGCAGCGGAAGAGATCGCTGCTGCCGACCTGGCAAATGCCGGTCTCTCTGACGCACAGAAGACGGTCACCACCACAGGTGAGTACACCGCTGCTGATCGTGTTGCAGAGGTAGAGAACGCAACCGCCAAGCTGATCGGCATCTCCCTCCTGCTGGAGGAGAAGATCGCACTCAAGCTGGTCTTTGATACCGATGTTGAGGGCGTTAATGTTCAGATGGCTGATAATGCCGAGTTTACCGGCGCAACCGAGGTTGCTTACACCGCTACCAAGGATGGCAATGCTTACAAGGCCATTACCGAGGGCATCGGTGCTGCCAACTACAACAGCCTGATCTACTTCCGCGTTGTGGATGCAGACGGCGTTGTAATCTCCACCACCATTGCCTATAGCGTTGCTGCTTACTGTAACAACATGCTGGGGGATGCCACTGTTGCTCCTGTAGCAAACGCAATTCTCGCCCTGTATGATGCAGCAAATGCATACAAGAACGCATAAAAGGAGGAACGTGAACGATGAAGATTTATGAAGCACCGCTTGCCGAGCTGCTTGTTCTTTCCTCGGATGTTCTGATGGCCTCCGATGAAAACGAGCTTGCCATCGATAAGCTCTCCAGCATCTTTGATTTTTGATAATTGACGATGCAAGGGAAAAGCCGCACCTTTGTGTGCGGCTTTTTCATCAAGTTAGAGGCGGCTTTTGTGTACTATGCACAAAAACAAAAAATAATTCTGTACAAAACGCCACCTTGACTTTCTCGGAAAACAATGCTATAATAATGACGGTAGAGTTTTTGTGCTCTAAAATATTTTTAGAGAGGAAAGAGAATAATGAAGAGATACGTGGCACCGCTTTGCGAAGTTCTCGTTCTGACCTCGGATGTTCTGATGGCCTCTAACGAGAATGAGTTGGTAGTTGATACGCTTTCTGATGTTTTTGTTGTAGAAAACATTCAGTAAGGTTTGCGTATCCCGCCCTTATGACAGTTGGCAAACCAGCTTGTGCTTGTTTTGCCGCAAAAACAAAAAAGCCCTCCTGCGGGGCTTTTTTGTTTTTTCTTTTTTGATACACGCTGCACGATAAAATAACGTTTTCTATCAGGCTATTTTTCTGAACAGACTTGACATTGCTGTGAGAAAAGTGTAAAATATATAAGTAAAAGAATTTGTCATTTGCGGAGGACGATCCATGGAACAAACAAAACTGGACCAGTTAACAGAAATTGCCCGTCGTGTGCGTGTTGGCATCATTGAGGGGACGTATCATGCTAAATCCGGCCATCCGGGCGGCTCGCTCTCGATTGCCGAGATTTTGACCTATCTCTATTTTGAAGAGATGAATATTGATCCGAAGAACCCCAAAATGCCCACAAGAGACCGCTTTGTTCTCTCCAAGGGGCACACCGCACCCGGCCTGTATGCTACGCTGGCAGAGCGTGGCTTTTTCCCGGTTGAGGATCTGAAGACGCTCCGCAAGATTGACTCTTATCTGCAGGGGCACCCGGATATGAAGGGCACACCCGGTGTCGATATGTCTACCGGCTCGCTTGGCCTTGGTATTTCGGCTGCCTGTGGTATGGCGCTTTCTGCCAAGTATCGCGGTGAGGATTATCGTGTTTATACCGTTGTTGGTGACGGCGAGAGCGAGGAAGGTCAGGTTTGGGAGGCTGCGATGTTTGCCGCCCACTATAAGCTGGACAACCTTGTTGCCTTTATCGATCTCAACGGTCTGCAGATCGATGGTAAGATCACCGAGGTAATGAACCCTACGCCGCATGATGAAAAGCTGAAGGCCTTTGGCTGGAATGTGATCACCATCAATGCCCATAGCTTTGAGGAAATTGCCGCTGCGCTGGCTGCTGCACGCGCCTGCAAGGGCAAGCCTACCGCCATTATCGCTTGCTCGGTCAAGGGCAAGGGCGTCTCCTTCATGGAGGATAAGGCAGATTGGCACGGCAAAGCACCCAATGCTGATGAATACGCACAGGCACTCGCTGAACTGAATGGGGAGGGGAAGTAAGATGGCAGATAAGATCGCAACTCGTGAAGCCTACGGCAACGCGCTCGTAGAGCTTGCTGAAAAATATGATTTCGTCGTACTGGATGCCGACCTGGCAGCCGCTACCAAAACCGGTGTTTTCAAAAAGAAGTATCCGCAGCGCTTTTTTGACTGCGTCATTGCCGAGGGCAACATGATTTCGTTGGCTGCCGGTATCGCTACTACGGGGCTTGTGCCGTTTGCCAGCTCCTTTGCTATGTTTGCGGCAGGTCGTGCCTATGAGCAGGTGCGCAACTCTGTCGGCTACCCGCACCTTAATGTCAAAATCGCTGCTACCCACGCCGGCGTTACCGTAGGTGAGGACGGTGCTACCCACCAGTGCAATGAGGATATTGCTCTCATGCGCACCGTTCCCGGTATGGTCATCCTCAACCCGGCAGATGCGCCCGAAACGCGCGCCGCTATTGAGGCTGCCATCCTGCATGATGGCCCGGTGTATATTCGCCTTGGTCGCGCGGCTGCTCCTGTTATCAATGGAGAGGATTACAAGTTTGAGATCGGCAAGGGCGTGACGATGGTTGACGGTAAGGATGTCACCATTGTGGCGACCGGTTATATGACCCACATCGCGCTGGATGCTGCCAAGCTGCTGGAGGCAGAAGGGATCTCCGCGCGTGTGATCAATATGCCGACCATTAAGCCGCTGGATACCGCGATTCTTGAGCAGGCAGCCCGCGAGACGGGTGCCATTGTGACGGTTGAGGAGCACAGCATCATCGGTGGTCTTGGAGGCGCTGTTTGTGAGGCCCTGGCCGAGACCTGTCCCGTGCCCGTTGCCCGCATCGGCGTGCCGGATTGCTATGGTCGCTCCGCCTCCGCCGGCGAAATGCTCACCTATATGAATCTCACCGCCGAGAATATTGCTGCCAAAGCAAAAAAGGTAATCGGTAAATGATCGTCAAAGAATATCTGTGGCCCAAGCGCATCCTCTTGGAAGAAGGGGATATCACCTATGGCGAAAACTTGAAGATCGAGGTGCCGCGCCAGATTTTGATTGGCACTCCCTCTAAAGAATACACCCGCGTTGTCGGCCGTGCCTCAATCTTGCTGGATTTTGGTATCGAGGCGCGCGCTACGTTGCGCATCCTTTGTCGTGAGGTGACAAGAAACAAGCAGGGAAACACCACTCGCGTTCGTATCCGTCTTGGCGAATCAGCAGCTGAATGCTGCGCCGAGCTCGGCGAGCGTGGTGCCTGCAACGACCACTCCCCTCGTGATTTTGAGATCGTCCTCACCGGCATGTCCGACTGCTGCTATGGCCAGTCCGGTTTTCGCTTCGCGCGGATTGATTTCCTAGATGAGGATGTCGAGGTGCTGTTGCACGCCGTACTGGCGGTTGGTGAGACCATCGATCTGCCCGTTCGCTATCAGTACAAGGGGAAGGACGGTCTAGTGGCCGATATCTACCGTGCCGCCAAGCGTACCATTGACCTTTGCTCTGCCGGCGAATATGTGTGGGATGGCATCAAGCGTGATCGCTTGGTCTGGATTGGTGACATGCACCCCGAGATGCTGGCGCTTACTACCCTCTACGGTCGTGTGCCGATGATGGATCGCTCTATCACCTTTATGCGCAACACGACCCCTATTGGTAACTGGATGTGCGGCATCACGACCTATTCTGCTTGGTGGATCATCACGTTGGCGGACTACTATGCCCGCACAGGCTGTGCTGATCTCGTAGCCGAAAATCTTTCCTACGCGCAGGACATTGTCAAGCAGTTCCTGCAGTATGTTGACGGGGAGGGCAATATCAACCTTCACGAGCGAATCCTCGTTGATTGGCCGACGCACGGCCAGCCGGACGAGGAGGCAGGCGTACACGCGATCCTGCTGATGATGGCAAAGAAGGCATCCTACCTCTTTTCTGCCATGGCTTGTCCCTCGGTCTACGCGGTAGAGCTTACAAACCGTCTGCTCAAAAAGCCTATCAAGGTCACCCATTCCATGCAAGTAGCCGCCCTCAAGTATTTTGCACTTGGCGAGCTCCCGCGTGAGGATGTCGCCCTGCTTGGCCGCCTTGGCGCGAACGGGATGTCTACCTTTATGAGCTACTATATTCTCACCGCCTATGCCCGCTATTACGGCAAAGAGGCGGCGCTGGAGCTGATGAAGACCTACTACGGCGGCATGCTTTCCCGCGGCGCGACCACCTTCTGGGAGGACTTCCACCTCGATTGGCTGGAGGGCTCCGGCCGCATTGATGAGCTGCCTGCGGAAGGGGAGAAGGATCTGCATGGCGATTACGGTGCCTTCTGCTACGTCGGCTTCCGTCATTCCTTCTGCCATGCGTGGTCAACCGGCATCCTTCGTTTTATGGAAGATATCGGCATTTAATCATAAGCAGATACACATTGCACGCCTTGTTTTTTCAAGGCGTGCAAATATTTGTTGCATTGAAGAAAGGCATTCTATGATTGCAAATTATCACACCCATACCACCCGCTGTCATCACGCAAGTGACAGCGAGGAGGAATATATTCAAGTCGCTATCAAAAACGGGCTGAAAACACTCGGCTTTGCCGATCATACCCCTATGCCGTTCCCGGATGGCAAGATCGGCGTTGGTCATCACCGCATGGCAGTCTCTGAGTTTTCCGACTATGTGGAAACCCTGCTGGCCCTGCGTGAAAAATACCGTGACCGGATAGAGATCTTGATTGGCGTAGAGGTCGAATATTATCCCGATGTTTTTGCAAGCCTGCTTAAGCTGTTGCGCGCCTATCCCGTGGATTATATGATTTTAGGCCAGCACTTCCTTGGTAATGAGGATCCGGGGGATCCCTATGCAGGTGTCTTAACCGAGGATGTCACCACGCTGACCCGCTACGTCGATCAGGTGGTTGCGGGTATCAAGACAGGTCTGATCTCCTATGTCGCGCACCCCGACCTTGTCCACTATGTGGGAGATGATGCCATCTATCGCCGCGAAATGAAGCGCCTCTGTCTTGCCGCCAAGGAATTAAATATTCCCTTGGAGATCAACCTCCTCGGTCTTGTAGAAGGACGCCATTACCCGGTAGATAAGTTTTGGCAGATCGCTGCCGAGTGCGGCAACACCGCCATTCTCGGCTGTGACGCGCACGGGGCGCATCGCACCGGTGATCCCGCCGAGATCGAAAAGGGAATTGCCTACGCAAACAAATTCGGCATCCCGCTCCTGCAAACCCTGAACATTCGCCCCATTAAATAGGCAAAACGCCGCGAGAGAATCGCGGCGTTTTGCCTTCTCCGACTCTTTTTAGGAGAAAGGGGGGCATTTTGCAGATCTTTTTTCTCCCTGAAATATTGAAACTTCCTGCGGCATATGATATAATAATATGTAATTTTTTAATTTTTCTATGGAGGAAACAACCATGGAACTAGTGCTTTTAACCGCGCTGGGCGTTGGCGGTGCCACGCTGGTCGGCGCGCTGATCGGCTTTTTATTTAAAAATCTTTCTCACCGCTTTAGTGATATCGTGTTGGCCTTTGCAGCCGGCGTCATGCTGGCGGCATCCGTGCTTGGCTTGATCATCCCGTCTGTGGAGCGTGGTGGGCAATATGGTCTTGTTATCACCGTGGCAGGTATTTTTGCGGGTGCCGTTTGCCTGAACCTGATGGACAAGCTGGTGCCCCACCTGCACCGCATGGCAGGAGTAGACCAAGAGACGCACGGCGGCAATGAAAGCCTCAATCGTGTGCTACTGTTTGTGGCTGCCATTGCCATTCACAACCTGCCCGAGGGGATTGCCGCAGGTGTCGGCTTTGGCGCAGGCGGTACAGCCACGGCAGAGGCGATGGTGATTGCGGGGGGCATTGCGCTGCAAAACATCCCGGAGGGGATGGTCATCATTGCACCCATGCTGGCAGCCGGTGTCAGCCGTAAGAAGACGCTGCTGCTTGCTTCGCTCACCGGTCTTGTTGAGGTGATCGGCACGTTGATCGGCTATTTTGCTGTTAGTCTGGTCTCGGCTATTCTGCCCTTTGCGCTGGCCTTTGCGGGCGGTACGATGCTCTACGTCATCAGCGACGAAATGATCCCTGAAACACACGCCCACGGTAGCGAGCGAGGGGCAACCTACGCCTTGCTTGTCGGCTTTTGCTTGATGCTGGTTTCGGATGTTCTGCTTGGTTGATCGACAAAAAACAAGAAAATTCATAATTTCTCGGTAGAAAATTTGCAAAAAAAGTGCGATAATAAACTGTGCGATTTTGATGACGGGAGAAAACGATGAAGGAATACAGAGCAGGTATTGATATTGGCTCTACCACGGTAAAGCTTGTTATCTTGGATGAAGAAGACCGTATTCTCTACGGTGAATATAAGCGCCATATGGCGCGTACGCAGCAGACTTTGGCCGATATGCTGAAGGAGGCTAAAGCCGTTGTAGGGGATGCCATGCTCCGCACGCAGATTACGGGCTCCGGCTCGATCAATCTTGGGCGCGCCATGGGTATTGGCTTTGTGCAGGAGGTCGTGGCGGTAGCCTCGGCACTCAAACACTCTCATCCACAGACAGATGTCGCCATTGAGCTTGGCGGCGAGGATGCCAAGATCATCTATTTCAATGGCGGTCTTGATGAACGCATGAACGGCGTTTGTGCCGGTGGTACCGGCTCGTTTATCGACCAGATGGCAGCCCTGCTACAGACCGATGCCGCAGGCCTGAATGCCGAGGCGGCACATTACGAAAATATTTATCCCATTGCCGCCCGTTGCGGCGTGTTTGCCAAAACGGATATTCAGCCCTTGATCAACGAGGGGGCATCGAAAGCTGACCTGGCCGCCTCTATCTTTCAGGCGGTTGTGAACCAGACCATCTCCGGTCTTGCTTGCGGCAAGCCCATTCGCGGCTGTGTGGCGTTTCTCGGCGGCCCGTTGCACTTCCTGCCCGAGCTGAAAAAGGCCTTTATCCGTACGTTGAATCTCACGCCTGAGAACGTGGTTGACCCGCAAAACGCCCACCTCTTCGCCGCTATGGGGGCTGCCCTTGGGGCAGAGGGGGTAGAAGCACTTCGCATCGACCATATGATCGATCAGCTTTCCCGTGGCGTGACCATGGATTTTGAGATCAAGCGGCTGGATCCGCTTTTTGCTGACCAAAGCGAATATGACGCGTTTACCGAGCGGCACGGCCGCGCGGTGGTTGGTCGCGCCGAGCTTGCTACATACAGCGGCGATTGTTTCCTTGGTATTGATGCGGGATCTACAACGACTAAGCTTGCCCTCATCGGTCAGCAGGGGGAGCTGCTGTTCTCCTTTTATGCCAATAACCAGGGTAACCCCATCGGCACAGCGATGAATGCCATTCGGATGCTGAAGGATGCCATGCCATCCACCGCGCGTGTGGCACGCTCCTGCTCGACCGGATACGGCGAGGCACTTCTGAAGTCTGCCTTTTGTCTTGACGAGGGCGAGGTAGAGACGGTTGCGCATTGCACCGCCGCCTCCTTCTTTGATCCACAGGTAGACTGCGTGCTGGATATTGGCGGACAGGATATGAAGTGTATCCGCCTCAAAAACGGCGTGGTAGATAATGTGCTGCTCAACGAGGCCTGCTCCTCCGGCTGCGGCTCGTTTATTGAAAACTTCGCTACCTCGCTCGGCTATATCGCGCCTGATTTTGCGCGTGAGGCACTCTTTGCCGAGAACCCCGTTGACCTTGGCACTCGCTGCACCGTGTTTATGAATTCGAACGTTAAGCAGGCACAAAAGGAAGGAGCCACCGTCTCGGATATTTCGGCCGGTCTTGCCTATTCGGTTATCAAGAACGCCATTTTTAAGGTCATCAAGCTGGCGGATGCCTCTGACCTTGGTCAGCATATAGTGGTGCAGGGAGGTACCTTCCACAACCGTGCCGTGCTGCGTGCCTTTGAGAAGATTGCAGGCGTAGAGGCAGTCTGCCCGGATATATCCGGCATTATGGGCGCCTTTGGCGCCGCGCTGCTGGCGCGCAACCACTACACGGGGCAAGAGACCACCACGCTTTCCTTTGATGATATTCTTGCCTTGACCTATACCTCCACCGCTACGCGCTGCAAGGGCTGCTCAAACCATTGTATGCTTACGATCAACCGTTTCCCGGGCGGCCGCCGCCATATCACCGGCAACCGTTGTGAAAAGGGGCTTGGTGGAGAAGGTAAGCAGGAGGACGTTCCCAACCTCTTTGCCTACAAGCGCAAGCGGATGTTTGATTATGAAACACCGACTGCCGAGCAAGCGCCGCGTGGCACCATCGGCATTCCGCGCGTGTTGAACATCTATGAAAATTATCCGTTTTGGGCTACCTTCTTTGGTCGCCTTGGTTTCCACATTGTTCTTTCTCCGCTTTCGGATAGAAAGCTTTACGAGCGAGGCATGGAGTCGATTCCGTCTGAATCCGAGTGTTATCCCGCCAAGCTATCACACGGACACGTGCAGTGGCTGATCGACCAGGGCGTTAAGACCATCTTCCACCCCTGCGTATACTACGAGCACAAGGAGTATGAGACTACCCAAAACTGCTATAACTGTCCAATCGTCGTTTCCTATCCCGAGAACCTCAAAAACAACGTAGAGGCCATTGCCGATGGTGATGTGCATTATGTGAGGCCCTTCATGGCCTTCCGCTCCGAGAAGGTAGCAACCGACCGCTTGGTCGATGTGTGTCGTGAAGAGTGGGGAATTCCCGAAAAGGAGGTGCGCCGCGCTGCCCACGCCGCATGGGTCGAGCAGCAGCGTGCCAAGGCAGATGTTCGCGCTGCCGGCGCGGCAGCTCTTGCATGGATGGAGAAAAACGGCAAAAACGGCATTGTAATCGCCGGCAGACCGTATCATCTTGATCCGGAGATCAACCATGGCATCCCTGAGATGGTCACCACCTTTGGCCTTGCTGTGCTGACAGAGGATAGCTTGCCCATTGACTTTATGCCTACGCGTCCTATCCGCGTGCTTGACCAATGGGTGTACCATTCTCGCCTGTATGCCGCGGCGGAATTTGTCCGCACACGGGACGATCTGGAGCTTTTGCAGCTCAATTCCTTTGGTTGCGGTCTGGATGCGGTCACCACCGATCAGGTGGCGCAAATCCTTGAGGGAAGCAATAAACTGTATACCGTGCTTAAGATTGATGAGGTAAACAACCTCGGCGCGGCACGCATTCGTCTGCGCAGTCTGTTGGCTGCTATGAAGATGCGGCGTGAGCAGCATATCTGTGCCATTCCCAAGAGTGTCGAATACAAGCGTACCCACTTCACAAAGAAGATGAAGAAGGAAGGGTACACCCTCATCGCACCGCAGATGAGTAAGATCCACTTCGATATTTTAGAGCCTGTTTTCCATAAGTATGGTTATAACGTCGTCATTCTGACCAACACCAACCGCGCCGCCATCGACGTAGGCTTGAAGTATGTGAATAACGATGCCTGCTATCCCTCCATTTTGACCATTGGTCAGATCATGGATACCGTGCTCTCTGGGAAGTATGATACCAATCGGCTGGCGATTCTTATGTCACAAACGGGTGGCTGCTGCCGTGCCAGCAACTACGTTGGCTTTATTCGTAATGCGCTGGATAAGCTGGGACTTTCCCATATTCCGGTCATTTCGGTCAATGCGGCAGGACTTGAAAAGAACGAAGGCTTTACCTTGACCCCCGCTATGCTGGTGGATGCCGTTCACGCATTGGTGTACGGCGACCTATTCATGCGCTGCGTGTACCGTGTGCGTCCCTATGAGGCAGTGCCCGGATCGGCGAATGCCCTGCACGCCAAGTGGCAGACCATCTGCATCGATTCTCTTGTGAATCCGAAAAGCAAATATAAATTCAAGGATGTCTGCCGCGGTATTGTAGAGGAATTTGATAAACTCCCCATCCGTGAGGATGTGAAGAAACCGCGTGTCGGCATTGTTGGTGAGATCCTTGTCAAGTATATGCCGTTGGCGAACAATCACCTCGTTGAGCTGCTCGAAAGAGAAGGGGCAGAGGCGTTTGTGCCCGACATGATGGACTTCTTCTGCTACTACCTCTTTAACCGTGATTATAAGCATCGCTATCTTGGCAACAGCTTCAAATCTGCCTTCTTCTGCAAGCTGGCGTTGAAGGTGATTCGTCGCGTTCGCCAACCCGCTGTTGACGCCTTGAAGGCAAGCCGACGATTTGAAGCACCCATGCCGATCGAGCAGGTGGCCGAGATGACCAAGCCTGTCCTCTCGCTTGGTAACCAGTATGGTGAAGGGTGGTTCTTGGCCGGTGAGATGATTGAGCTCATTACCGAGAAGATTCCCAATATTGTCTGCATTCAGCCCTTTGCTTGTCTGCCTAACCATGTTGTTGGTAAGGGCGTTATCAAGCAGCTGAAAAAGCTGTATCCGCAGGCCAATATTGCCGCTGTGGATTATGACCCCGGCGCGAGCGAGGTCAACCAGCTTAACCGTATCAAGCTTATGCTCTCTACCGCGCGTGAGAATATGCGGGAAGATTCTTGATTTTTGTAAAAAGAAACATGGAGATCGTGCTATGCGCGATCTCCATGTTGTTTTATTGTGCAATATTATTCTTCGTCAATTCTGGTGTAGTAAACGAAGGGGATGGCTGCGAAGGCAGACCATGCTTCCTTTCTCTTGGCAACGAAGCAAACCTCGTCACCCTCCTTCAGCTCAAGAGCAAGAAGACTAAGCGATTCCGTGAGTGCCTCTTGCGTGGTATTCTGCGTGATTGATCGCCAATCAGATCCGTTTTGATAGCTGCCGCCCTTGGTCGGCCACACCATCTCGCCATTTACAAAGATGGCAAAATAACCGTCGGCAGAGCCATCTCCCGATTTGTAAGGCGTTTGGAAGTTCGCAACGCGCAGTAACACCTGCCCGCTATACTCGGCTGTGTAACGAATGACGATGTTCGAGGAGGCGAGTGCTGCAAAGCGATAATCCTTTCTTACATCCATACCGCCGGAGGTAGACCAAAGCGAGCTCTCGGTGATGGAGTACCAACCGGATTGGGTCAGTATCTGGAAGGGCTTAAACGAATCCAGCGACTTCGGGGATGCGCAGCCTACAGACCAAGCACCGGACGATACAAGCAGTCCGTTTGCGCCGGTTGAGGGGAGATTGTCGAGAAACGAGGTGGTGTGCTTGGAATTCGCCATGATCGGGTCATCAGGAATCTCACCGTTGACATCGCTGCCATCAACATTGATGTGCCCGTTTACCACGATGCTTTCGGTGATGCCGAACGAAAACTGAGAATAGGTATTGTTGTCAAAGGTGATGTTCTTTGCAAAGTTTATAAAAACAGAGGGGTAGGAGGTCAGGCTCTCTACATCATAAAACTCACCAAAATCATTATCCTTCACCGTCACATCGATTGAGCTGTTGATGTACAGTGCATAATCGGTCGCGCGGTTGCGAACGACGTTGCCGATGATCTGAATGTTCTTGTAGGGCAGACAATCCTCTTCAGCAGAGGAGCCAAGACCTTGAATGGTGATGGGAGAGTAGAGCGTTTGGTTGACAAAGTAGCCGGTGTTTTCGAAATAGTTGTAGGCGATCAGTGTGTTGTCGCAAACACCGGATTCACCCCATTCCGGCTCAAAGATCAGACCAACTGCCGCCATGCCGATGTTGTAGAAGGAGCAGTGCTTGATCTCGTTGCTGGCGCACTTGACAAGGAAACCGCGGGAACGGATGTTCCGAATCAGCATGTTGTCAAAAATAAATCCGTCACCGTTGCGTGAACGGTTGTCGATGAGAATGCGGCGGTCGTTTGCGCCATCCAAAGTCAGATCATAGCCCTTCAGGATCGTGTGGTCAAACTTGGCAGGGTCAACCTGGACGGAGTAGTGCTCAAAACCGTTGATCTCATCCAAAATTCTTGTGACAGAAAGTGCCTCGGTATCGCATACCGTTTTTCCGTTTGAGGTGTATACATAAACACGGTCGCCGGGAACAAAGGCGGCACAAACCGATGTATAGCCAAGAGAAGAGATCTTCATCTTGTAGGTGATGGTACCGGTTTCGGGATCGTAGCCTGCCAGACGACCGTGGAAGCCCTGCTGGTTGGTACCGTCATCCGAAAGACCCTCAAAGATACAGCTGGTAGCCTTCATGCCGGTGCGCGAGTTGGAGGTGTGCGTCGAGTCAGCGGTAACCGTCTTTGCCGGTGTACCGCGGTAGTTGCCAAAGGAATCGATGTAAACGCCGGTGTCTATTCCATATTTCTCGTTCAGCTCGATATACTCCTCATAGGTCTTCGGGTCAAGGACCTTAGCAGGAGCAGGGGAAACCATAACACGGTTGAGGATGGTGCCCTCCTTGGCCCAGCTATCCCAGAAACAACGGATCGAACCGCTGAGGATGGTAACGTCCTCAAACTGCACGGCCGTGTTTTCATACAGATTGGCAACATTGCCGCCGTTAGCGCGGCAGGTAACCATGTCACCCGGCTGAATGAGATCGTAGGTGGCTTTCGAGGGGGAAGAGGTATGCAGACCGGTCAGGGCATTATAGGTCAAGTGGCCCAAAGCAATGTCGGCATAGGGGTAATCCTGTCCGGCGTGGTAGCCCATATAGGCGATACCGTTTCCGCCTTCCTCATAGTACTTCTTATTGGTGTGATCCTGCAGGAATCCGGCAGCGGCACGATAGTAGACAACGCCGTTGCTCTTTTCCAAGACGACCATTTGACCGCAGCCGTTGAGCACCATGTCTACTGTCAGACCGCGGAATATATAGTTCTTGCAGTTCTTGATGTTGAATACATCATCAAAGAAATCGTATTTCTCGTACAGTACACCGTAAGCATACACGGTGCAGTTGTCAATATCCCTAAGGAAGATTCGATCTTTCGTGCTATACGCACCGGGGGCAATGATCAGCATGCCGCCGTTAACAGACTTCTGATTGATATACTGGCTGATAGTCAGCTTGCTGCCGTCCGAGAGGCGGATGTAATCCTTGCGCTCCATGTTGATGAAGGCATCCTTGTTAATGTGGGGCAGAAGATCCTCATTAACACCGTACTCGGTGCGGGCATCCACATCTGTGATGTTGTCGCCGTTGAAGTTGGAGAGGCTTGTCTTGGTGATCTTACCAAACGCGTTGTTGCGGGTGGCAAGCAGATAGTTGACGTTCTCAAACGCCATTTCACCATAAAGCGTATTGCTGCAAACATAAGAGTTGGTGCTGTTCTTGACAGAGACCGTTTCTGCTTCGTTCAAAAGAACAACACAGTTATGCGTATTGTTGTAGACAACGCCGCCAAGGTTTTCAAAGCGATTCATGGTAACCAGCAGGTTTTCAGATGCGGTCTCGCCTGTGGTCAGGCTGCCGCGAATGTTGGAATACCATACGGTGCTGTTGCAGCCGCTCAACGTAATGGCAACATCCTCGCCCGCAAACACACAGTTCTCGTATAGGTTGCCACCCTTGGCGGTATCCAGCATGGCAGATTTGCCGCTGAAATAGCAGCCAACGATCGTGGAGGATGATGCGCTGTTGATGAATGCCGTTCCCTCTGTCGTTGTTGCACGGCAATTGTCCATGCGAATGCCCTCGCAGGATTCCTCGATGATCATGCCGCCTGCTGCCTCAACGCCGTTCAGCGTCAGATCTTTGCCGCCGCGGAAGGTCAGCGGGCCCTCCAAAACGGTGATGTCTGTGAAGACGATGTTGTTGATTACCTCAATGATAATGCCGTTCGGGGCGTAAACCACGCAATTGTTACCGCTGTAATCCTCGCGCGTAAGATCGATCGTTACCGGCTCGCTTGCGGTTATACGATAGGTAGCACCTTCCTCCAGGTTGCCGCGTTGAAGCGCACGCCGAAAGTCGGCTCCATCCATGTCGATCACCGTAGTCGAAGGCTGACGACCGGTAATAGCTAGGCTGCCCTCGGGCAGGGCCGTGCCCGCGCCGGAAATCAGCGTTCCGGCAACATCCGGACGGGTGATTTCCAGGTCAGCAGCGGTCGTGTATGCGGCGTTTGCCTCATAAGTAACAACGGGAGAGACGCTCAGCTTGGCAGCTGTTCCCTCGGTGGAGACGCGGAAGTAGAGCGTGTCCCCTGTCTTGATGGCCGTTGTAACCGCGACAAGCGCGGCCTTGTTGACAGTAGGAACGTCATATGCATCGGCAGCCAATGGCCAAATGCGTACGCCGTTTTTGTAGATCGCGAAGGTTGCACTACCGTTCTCCGCGCGTGAAAGGGTGTCGGTCGAAAGGGTAACAACGCCGTCACGCGGTGCGGTAAAGCCATAAGCAACGTCCTTGCCCGACGCAGCGATCGCGTTGCCGTTGCCAAGGGCACCGGTGCCATCGGAGAGGCCAAGCGCGCCTAGTGCTGCTTGATCGGCAGCTGTGGTCAATGCGGTATAGTCACCCTTTGCAATGCTGCCGCTGTTTACGGAATAATAGCCCCATGCGCCTGCGGCAACGGTGCCGGCAGCCGTGGGGAAGTCCTCCGATACGCGATAAACCGTCTTGCCGTTATCGCCACCGACCGGTGGTGTTGGCGTAGGGTTCGCGGGGCAGCCTGCCAGCATGGCAATGCAGAGCAGCATGAGCCCCGAGATCAGGAATAGCTTTTTCATGGTGTTCCTCCTCAGAATAAAATAGGCTATTTTCATTATAAAGAAAGAAACGGAATTTGTATTTGCAAAATCCGTTACTTTTTTTGCATTATCATTATAGCAGATGTCACAAAAAAAGTAAAGCCTTTTTTTCATAAAATTGCAATATTGCATAAATTGATGACATCTGGCTGTCTCTTTCTGCAGAAACCACTCCTGCAAGACGGTGCGCCTTGTACAACTCGATCTTTTTTCTGCGTTTTTATTGACAGACAGACTCTTGTTTGTTATAATGAAAGCAACAGCTTGCCTATAGGGCGAAAGCAAGGAGACTGAACATGAGAGAAAAAATTCTATTCGATGATGGTTGGCTTTTTCACCGTGGGGATATCAAACCGAAATTCCCCGAGGTGAAGGGAACGGCCTATATGTCTGCCAAAACAGAACGGTATCATATGGGGCCGGCCGCTATTGGATATTTCGGAGATGCCGATACCTACGATAACCACCGTGAGCATACATCCGAGCGTTGGGATCCTGTTACGCTGCCGCACGATTATATTATCGATCACGAGGCAGAAGAGCATGAAAACTGCGCGCTCGGCTTTTTCCCGCACGAAAATGCATGGTATCGCAAAAAATTCAAGCTGCCGGCCGAGGATCAGGGACGTCGCTTGACGCTCTATTTTGAAGGGGTAGCCACTCACGCTACCGTCTATCTCAACGGCTGCCTTCTCAAGCACAATTTTTGTGGCTATACCTCTTTTGAGGTGGATATCACCGATGTAGCACTGTATGGGGAGGAGAACTACCTTTCTGTATACGTCAATACCGAGGAGCATGAGTCCTGGTGGTATGAGGGCGGCGGTATCTATCGCCATGTCTGGCTGCAAAAAACAGATGCCACCTGCCTAGATCTTTACGGCATCTATGTACTGCCTCAAAAAACAGGCGAAAACACATGGCAGATCACGGTAGAGAACACCGTGCGCCATGATGCTAAGGGGAAACAGCTGGTTCGCACGCAGACCACGCTGACCGCCCGCGCAAGCGGCGAGGTGCTTGCCACGTTGCTTTCCGAGGGTGAGGTTTCTTCATATGATAAAACCACGCTGACTGCAACGGTGGAGGTAGAAAATCCTCACCTTTGGTCGCCGGAGGATCCCTATCTCTATGATGCCACCACGCAGGTGTTTGTTCTGAATGAGGATGTCTGTGAGGTGGATGCGGACAGCACGCATTTTGGCTTCCGTTGGATGAAGGCAGACCCCGATCACGGGTTCTTCCTCAATGGCAAGCATGTGCTGCTGCAGGGAGTATGCGGTCATGCCGATTGCGGTCTGACCGGCAAGGCCGTACCGGATAACATTCATCGTGAAAAGGTACATATGATGAAGGAGATGGGCGCGAACGCCTATCGTTGCAGCCACTATCCGCAGGCAGAGGCACTGATGGACGCCTTTGATGAAATGGGCATGCTGGTCATGGATGAGACCCGTTGGTTTGAATCGACCGACGAGGGACTTGAGCAGTTGACCATGCTGATGAAGCGCGATCGTAACCGCCCCTCGGTCATCTTCTGGTCGATCGGCAATGAGGAGCCGCTCTTTGTTACCGAGCAGGGGCGTCGCATCGGTCGCCGTATGGCTGCCCTTGCGCACAAGCTGGATAGCAGCCGTTTTATCTTGATGGCGAATGATAAAACGCCGAACCGTGCCACCGTATATGACGAGTGTGAGCTGATCGGCATCAATTATAATCTGAACCTGTTTGATGAGGTTCACCAACTGCGCCCGAACCAGGCGATCTTCTCTTCTGAAAATTGTGCCACGGGCACCACGCGCGGCTGGTACTATCCCACCTCGCCTAAAAATGCTTATTGCTCGGCCTATGATGCTGATACCAACAACTGGTTCCTTGGCAGAGAAAAAACCTGGAAGTTCCTTTGTGAGCGTGAGTGGGTCATGGGTGGCTTCCAATGGATCGCCTTTGAGCACCGTGGTGAGGCTGTTTGGCCGCGTCTGTGCTCGCAGTCGGGCGCGATCGACCTGTATTTGCAGAAAAAGGATGCCTTCTATCAGAACCAGTCCTTCTGGACGACCGAGCCGATGGTGCATCTCTTGCCGCATTGGAACTTTGCCGGTCGTGAGGGAGAGGAGATCCGCGTATCTGCCTACACCAACTGTGAGGCTGTTGAGCTGTTCTTGAACGGCACCAGCCTCGGCGTGGTAGAGGTAGAGCGGTTTGGCCATGCCGAATGGCGCGTGCCGTATGCCCCCGGCGTGCTGACAGCAAAAGCATACCGTGGCGGGGAATGCGTTGCCACCGATCAAAAGGAGACCTCCGGCCGCGGAACACGGCTTGCATTGCGTCTTGAAAATAAAGAGGCGCTTCGAGCGGGTGGCCGTGATTTGGCTATCGTTACCTGTATGGTACTGGATGACGAGGGCAGAGAAGTGCCGGATGCCGCTCCCTTCGTCCGTTTTGTGACAGACGGCAATGGCGTGATTTATTCGACAGGATCGGACATTTGTGACCACACCAACCTGTTCCTGCCCGACCGTCGTATGCGAGCGGGGCGTATTACCGCAGCCGTTCGTACCGGCAAAACGGCGGGTATCATGCGCGTATACGCAGAGAGTGATGGATTGATGTCTGCTACTCTTGCTATTGAGTTGAAATAAATAAAAAGAAAATTCCCGAGATTCTTCTCGGGGATTTTCTTACAGAGAAATATGAAAAAAGTAAAAGTTCAGATTGAAAAACAAGATCTGCCGCCGGTTTTCTCGGAGTTTTTGAATGGTGCCTCTGTCTATGACAGTAGCTGTTCTCCGGAAGCGCGCGTGTTTTTTATTGATAAGGATGAGGGCTATTATCTCAAAATGGCGGCCAAAGGATCCCTTGCTAGCGAAAATGCTATGACACGGTATTTCCACCAAAAGGGACTCGGGGCAGAGGTGCTTGCTTATCACAGCGAGGAGAGAGATTGGTTGTTGACATCCCGCGTGAAGGGTGAGGACGGTACGCATCCCTGCTATCTGGCAGATCCTTGTCGCTTGGCCGATACCATGGCGGAGTCACTCCGTATGTTGCACGAAACGGATTTTTCAGGGTGCCCCGTACCCAATCATTGTGACCGTTATTTTGCGCTTGCCGCGCAGAATTATAAGGCAGGTCACTTTGATCCTTTTAATCTGCCGCCGGACTTGACACCGGCTACGGCAGAGGAGGCGTGGCGTGTTGTTAACGAGGGAAGAAACCTGTTGCGCTGTGAGGTGCTGTTACATGGTGACTACTGTCTGCCGAACATTATGCTCGATAATTGGAAGTGGTCTGGTTTTATAGATCTTGGTAATGGCGGTGTTGGAGATCGGCACGTTGATTTGTATTGGGGGGCATGGACATTGTGCTTCAATTTAAAAACAGACCGCTATCGCGACCGCTTTTTAGATGCATACGGCAGAGACGCGGTTGATTTTGACCGTCTGCGTGTTGTCGCCGCCGCGGAGGTGTTTGGATAAAAAGAAAGCGGAAAGCAAGAGCTTTCCGCTTTCTTTTTAATCCACACGGTTTTGCCGTTCTCCGGCGAAAAACGCGCGAATATTGTCGGCCACCGTTGCAAGGCAACGTGTTCTCGCCTCAAACGAGCCCCAGGCCATATGCGGGGTAAAACAAACGCGGGGATCGTCCTTGATAGCGTAGAATGGGTGATCGGTAGAAAACGGCTCTGTACTGTACACATCAACCCCCAGGCCGCCCAGCCTGCCGCTTTGGAGTGCCTCTGCCACGGCCGCCTCGTCCGTCACCGCCCCGCGCGCCACATTGATGAGAAGAACATCCTTCTTCATTATGGCAAGCCGCTCCCGATTGATGAGGCCGCGCGTGCTGTCAGAGAGCGGGGTGTGAATGCTGATAATGTCTGCCTCACGGCAAAGCGTGTCAATATCCACGCAATATTCCTCGGCAGACGGCGTTTTTCTACAAACCAACAGGCGGCACCCCAGTGCCTTTGCTACCTCGCCAACGCCACGTCCGATATCGCCGTAACCAACGACACCCCAGGTCTTGCCGGCCAGCTCGTGGTAAACCGGCGTCAGCTTGTTGGCTACGCCTTCGGCGCTGTACCGGCCGCTTGCTACATGCTCGCGATAGGCGGGCAGGTGCGTGGCAAGCGAAAGCACCATGGCCATCGTCAGCTGTACCACCGATGGGGTAGAGTAGCCGGGGACGTTGCATACGGCAACACCATGCTCCCGCGCAGCTTCCAGGTCAATGTTGTCATAACCGGTTGCCAGCTCGGCTACCACCTTGAGATGCTTGGCAGCGGCAAATGCGGTGCGGTCTATGCGCACCTTGTTTTGCACCACCACGTCGCAATCTGCCAGTCGCGCGGCCAGCTCCTCCGGCTTTGTGCTTTGGTAAACGGTCAATTCGCCAAGGGCTGCAAGCGGCGCAAGAGAAATATCATCGCCAATCGTGGCTGCATCAAGAATGACAATCTTCATATGATCTCTCAAAAGGCAAAATTGCCGTCAACAAACACAGGAATCTCCTTGCCATCTGCCGTGATGCCCGTGATCGAAAGATCGGGCGTGCCGATCATAAAGTCCACATGCGTGATCGAGTAGTTCAGGCCATGTGCGCCAAGCTCCTCACGGCTCATATTCTCGCCGTTTTCAATGCAAGGGTACGCCTCACCAAAGGCAATGTGGCAGGCGGCATTCTCGTCGAACAGGGTATTGTAGAACAAGATCTTCTGATTGGAGATCGGGCTGTCATAGGGCACCAGCGCCAGCTCGCCAAAATAGGAAGCACCTTCATCTACCGTAATGGCGGCGCGCAGCACATCCTGCCCCTCGTCGGCTGTCGCTTCTACGATCTTGCCGTTCTCCACGCGGAAGCGGATGCCGCGAATAATGTTACCGTCCTCTACCAGCGGCATAGAGGCATAGATCACGCCGTTCGCCGTTTCCTTGTCGGGGGCGGTAAAAATCTCCTCTGTCGGCATGTTGGCGATAAACGGATTGCCCGCGCGACTCACATCCGCGCCACCCATCCAAAGATGCCCCTTCGGCAATTGAACCGTGAAATCGGTGCCAAGAGCGTTCTTATAGTGCAGAGAAGCAAAGCGATAATCGTTGAGAATCTTCGTGCGTGCGGCAAGGCGTGCGGTGTGCTCCTGCCAGCGTGCAACGGCATCGCCCTTGCCGCTTACGCGTACAGCGGCAAAAATGGCCTCCCACAGGGCATCCATCGCTTCCTCCTCACTCTTGTCGGGAAAGACCTTGCAGGCCCAAGAGGGGATCGGTACAGAACCAATGCACCAAGGGAAGGAATTGTTCATCTGCCCGGCATAAAATACTGCAAAATCGCGCCCGGTCGCACGCGTCACGCGTGTTACACGCTCGGTGTCTACCCCTGCCAGGTTCATTGGGTCGGTGGCAGAGATGACCAGATAGGCAGCCCCCTCCTTGGCGTAGTTGTTATAAAATTCCTGCTGCCATACAGGGGTGACATCAAAAACGCTGTCCTCTGCTTGCAGATAGCGCATGCGCGTTAAGGCATCGTCCTTCCAATTCATCACTACCTCGCGGCAGCCGGCCTCATAGGCGGCAGCGGCGCACTTGCGCGCAAACCAGGCACAATCAACCGGGCAGGCGATGACCAGCGTCTGCCCCTTTTGTATATTTACACCAATGCGCACCAAAAGTGCGGCATATTCATCCAAGCGTTTATCCTGTAAATTCATGAGAACACCTCCGTTTTTTTCTTTAGTATAGCACAAAAGGACCGTCAATGCAAGGAAAATCCTGTTTAACAAATAAAAAACAGGAAAAACTATTGAAAAATACGCGTTTGTGTGGTAAAATAACATAATAAAAGTCTCCGCCGTTAGGCGGATGGGAGAGTAGAGCAATGAAAAGAACACAGATTAAAGAATTTTATGCGGATAGTGCAGCCTTTGGCGGCCAAGAGGTTACGGTTGGCGGCTGGGCGCGCAGCATTCGTGATAGTAAGGCCTTCGGCTTTATCGACCTCAATGACGGTAGCTGCTTTAAGGGGGTGCAGGTCGTTTTTGAGCGTGAGAAGATTGCCAATTATGATGAGATTGCCCACCTCAATGTCGGCTCTGCCGTGGTGGTCACCGGTATTCTTGAATTGACGCCCGAGGCAAAGCAACCATTTGAGATCAAGGCTACCTCGGTCGTGGTAGAGGGCACATCCACCCCCGATTATCCGCTTCAGAAAAAGCGTCACACGCTGGAATTCTTGCGTGAGATTGCCTATCTGCGCCCCCGTACCAATCTCTTCTCGGCCGTCTTCCGCGTTCGTTCGGAGATTGCCTATGCCATCCATGAGTTTTTCCATGGCCGCAACTTCGTTTATGTGCATACGCCGCTGCTCACCGCCTCTGACTGCGAGGGCGCCGGCGAGATGTTCCGTGTAACCACCTTGGATGTTGAGAACATGCCCCGCACCGAGGACGGCAAGATCGATTGGTCGCAGGATTTCTTTGGTAAGAGCACCAATCTGACCGTTTCCGGCCAGCTGGAGGGCGAGACCTTTGCGATGGCCTTTGGTAATATCTACACCTTTGGCCCTACCTTCCGTGCCGAAAAATCAACCACCGCGCGTCACGCCGCCGAGTTCTGGATGATCGAGCCGGAGATCGCCTTTGCCGATCTTGACGATAACATGCAGCTTGCATGGGATATGATCCAGCACATTCTGCAGCATGTCAAAAAGACCTGCTCGCATGAGCTGGAGTTCTTCAACAGCTTTGTGTATAAAACGCTGCTTGAGCGCCTTGATAAGATGATGAGCAGCACTTACAAAAAGGTCACCTATACCGAGGCGGTTGAGCTTCTGCAAAAGAGCGGCCAGCAGTTCCAGTACCCTGTTGAGTGGGGCATTGATCTGCAGACCGAGCATGAGCGCTACCTGACCGAGCAGGTATTCGGTTGCCCGATCTTCGTGGTTGACTATCCGAAGGAGATCAAGGCCTTCTATATGCGCCTCAATGATGATGGCAAAACGGTTGCCGCGATGGATCTTCTTGTTCCCGGCGTTGGTGAGATCATTGGCGGCTCCCAGAGTGAGGAGCGTCTTGATGTGCTGCTTGCCCGCATGGCCGAATGCGACCTCAAGGAGGAGGATTATTGGTGGTACGTTAACCTTCGCCGTTACGGTGGTACCAAGCACGCAGGCTTTGGCCTCGGCTTTGAGCGTATCATCATGTATATCACCGGCGTTGCCAACATCCGCGATGTTCTTCCTTACCCGAGAACGGTTGGGAATGCTGAATATTGATTAGAAGACAAAGCCCTCCCGCGCTCTACAGAGCACGGGAGGGCTTTGTCTTTAATTCTGCTTCGCTA
This sequence comes from Clostridia bacterium, assembly GCA_017462545.1. Classification (GTDB taxonomy): domain Bacteria; phylum Bacillota; class Clostridia; order Oscillospirales; family CAG-272; genus UBA1740. The sequence goes on along the minus strand of JAFTQX010000046.1, from coordinate 14,256 downwards.
CCGATTTATACTCATCATAGTAGCGGAAGTAGGGGCAACGCTTGCTGCCGCCGGTTAAGTAGCGATAATAGTCATCCTCGTCCAGCGAAACGGTGCATTCGTAGTCGCCCGTTTCCTCGTCCATGTCATAATAGAGACAATCCTCGCACCGTGCCTCCATCGGCTTTTTGATCTGCTTGTTCATTTAGTGTCTCACCGTCACTTCTACACCGTCGCTGGTGGCATACACATTGCCCGCACGGGTAAGAAATACACGCGCACCGGCATCACGCAGAACGGTAATCTTGGAGGGATCCTCGGGGTTTTTATCCGAGCAGGTGATCACCGCGTAGTCCGGTGTCGTGATGGCCAGCAGGGCAGAGAGATTGTTGATCGCGTTGCCGTGGTATGGTACCTTCATAAAGTCACAATCTAATGCCGTGCCAAGTGTCAATAACTCCTCAATGCGGTCCTCCTGCGCGTCACCGCCAAAGAGGAAGGAGGTTTTGCCGTAGGTCATGTGGATGACAAGCGAGGAATTGTTACTCTCCTTTGTGTCATACGCTCCCATTTCCGGCGGATAGATCGTCATGTGAATGTTGCCGAAGAAAAGATTGGTCTTTTTTTCTACTACCGTGGGCACCAAGCTCTTTTGATTCAGCGCATCTTGGTATAGATCATATTCCTCACTCTGCTTGCTTTCATAAGTACCGTACACCGAGCCGATCTCAATGCCCTCAACGATGCCGGCCGCACCGCCAACGTGATCCTTGTCATAGTGTGTCAGGATCATGGCGTCGATATTGTCGATCTTTTTCTTTCGCAAATAGGCCAGGATCTCGGCAGAATCCTCTGTTTCGCCCGTATCGATCAGAATGGCATATTCCGCATCATGAATGAGAATGGCATCTGCCTTGCCGATCGAAAAGACCACGGTGGTCAGATCAGGCAGTCCGGCGTCGGGCGGGGGGGCCGGGGGATTATTTTGAGCGGGGGTATCCGTTTGCGTTCCGCACCCTCCCAGTAAGAGCAGCGAAAAAAGCAGTAAAAAACAAATAAAACGGCGCAATGGGGAATCCTCCTTTGTGCTTTTTTTCAGTATACCATATTTTTTCGCTATACGCAAGTGAAAATTTCGTTAATTTTTCATTCTTGAAAAAAACAGCAAACCTGTTGATTTATTCCATTAAAAACTGTACAATATAAGAAGTATTTCTGTTAAAGGAGAAGGACGTGAAAAAACTCTTCGGCTTTTTACGCGAATATAAAAAAGAAAGCATCCTTGGCCCGCTGTTTAAGCTGTGTGAGGCATTGCTTGAGCTGTTTGTGCCGCTGGTGGTAGCCGCCATTGTAGATACGGGCATAGAAAAAGGGGATACGCCTTATGTGGTACGTATGGCATTGCTTCTTGTGCTGCTTGGCTTTGTCGGCCTTGGCTTTTCGATCACCGCGCAGTATTTCGCCGCCCGTGCCTCGGTTGGCTTTGTTGCCCGCTTGCGTCACGCGCTGCTTGCTCATATCGGCAAGCTCTCTTATACCGAGCTGGATACCCTGGGCGGGGCAACCATGATTACGCGCATGACAAGCGATATGAACCAGGTGCAAACCGGCTTGAACCTTACGCTGCGCCTCTTGCTGCGTTCTCCCTTTGTCGTGTTTGGCGCGATGGTGATGGCCTATTTTGTTGAGCCGCAGACAGCCATCATTTTCGGTCTGACCATTCTTGTTCTCTCCGTTGTTGTGTTTGGCATTATGCTGCTCTGCATGCCGCTTTATAAAAAGGTTCAGGCAAGGCTGGATGGCGTTTTGCGCCTTGTGCGTGAAAACCTTGGCGGCGCGCGTGTTATCCGCGCCTTTGGCAGAGAAGAGGCGGAAAAGGAAACCTTTGCTGAAAATAATGATGGCCTTACCGTTGTGCAGCGGCGTGTCGGTCGCCTGTCCGCCCTCCTCAATCCGCTCACCTTTGTCATCATCAATGCCGCGATCATCTGGCTGATGCACATGGGTGCCTTGAAGGTCGAGCACGGCCTGCTGACACAGGGAGCAGTCATTGCGCTGTATAACTACATGTCGCAGATCCTTGTTGAGCTGATTAAGCTTGCCGATCTGATCATTACCATGACCAAAAGCGTGGCCTGCGGTAAGCGTATTGCAGCGGTGCTGGAGATCCCGCTTGATCCCGTTTCAGGCTCTGATATTCCTGTTTTAGAGGATGGCGAGCCTGCTGTGCGCCTTGACCATGCCTCGTTTACCTATCGCGGTGCGGCCGGAGAGGCGGTGTCGGATGTCAGCTTTACCGCCATGCCGGGTGAAACGATCGGTATTATCGGCGGTACCGGCTCGGGTAAATCCTCACTTGTCAGTCTGATCTACCGCGCCTATCCTACAAGTGCGGGGACGGTGGAGGTATACGGGCAGAATGTTGCGACCTATTCGCTGGATGCGCTACGCAACGAGATCGGTCTTGTTCCGCAAAAAGCACAGTTGTTCCGAGGCAGCATTCGTGACAACCTACGCGTTGGAAAAAAAGATGCCACAGAGGAAGAAATGTGGGCCGCTTTGGAAAATGCCTGTGCTGCCGACTTTGTCAAAGAAAAGGATGGCGGACTGGACTATCATTTGGAGGCAAACGGTCGCAATCTCTCGGGCGGGCAGCGGCAACGTCTGACCATCGCCCGTGCGCTGGTGCGCCGCCCGCGTATTCTGATTTTGGATGATAGTGCCTCCGCGCTTGACTACGCCACCGATGCGGCACTTCGCCGCCATCTGCGCGCGCTTGACTACCATCCAACCGTCTTTATCGTTACCCAGCGTACCTCCTCCATCATGCAGGCAGATCGCATCATCGTCATGGATGAAGGGCATGCTGTCGGAATTGGTCGCCATGAGGAGCTGCTTGCCTCTTGTCCCGTCTATCGTGAGATCTATGCTTCCCAGTATAAAAAGGAGGAGAAGACCAATGGCTGATAAAAAAGCGCCGCGCGGTACACTTGGTAAGGTGCTGCGCCATGTTCGTCGCTATACCCCCTTGCTCCTGCTTTCGCTGCTCTTGACGGCGGTGGCCGTCTTTTTCTCCCTCTATATTCCCATTCTGGTAGGTAACGCCATTGACGTGATGATCGGAGAAGGGCAGGTCGATCTTGCCGTGGTTGGTGAAATGCTGACCAAGGTCGCTGTTTCTGCGCTCCTTTCCGCCTTGGCTACCTGGCTTTACAGCATGATGAACAATCGCATCACCTTTCTTGTGGTGCGTGATTTGCGTAACGAGGCCTTTTCGCATATTGAGCGGTTGCCGTTGTCCTATATCGATTCCCATCCGCACGGCGATATCGTCAGCCGTGTGATCGCAGATGCCGATCAGTTTGCAGATGGTCTTCTGCTTGGCTTTTCACGCTTTTTCTCCGGTGCTCTCACCATTCTTGGTACGCTGATCTTCATGCTTACCATTCAGCCCATTGTGGCGTTGGTCGTGGTGGTGTTAACCCCCCTGTCGTTATTTGTTGCTCGTTTTATTGCATCGCGCACCTATGCCATGTTCCGTGCACAGTCTGAGGCACGGGCAGAGCAGACCGCCTTGATCGATGAGGTCATCGGAACGGGCAAGCTCATCCGCGCCTTCGGCATGGAGGATGAAACGCTGGATGCCTTTGATAAAACCAACGAAAAACTGCAGCAGACCTCGTTGCGCGCCATTTTCTTTTCCTCGCTGACCAACCCCTCCACGCGTTTTATCAACAGTGTCGTCTATGCCGGTGTGGCACTTGCCGGTGCGGTCGTGGTTATCAGCAGCGGCGGTATTGCCATGTCGGTTGGGGGTCTTTCCAGCTTTCTCAGCTATGCCAATCAATACACCAAGCCCTTTAATGAGATCTCGGGTGTCATCAGCGAGCTGCAAAACGCGCTTGCTTGTGCGGCGCGCCTCTTTGCCTTGATTGAGGAAACACCGGAGCAGAGTGACCGTGAAAATGCCTCGCTGCCTGCCGCTCGCGGTGAGGTAACGCTCTCCCATGTAGATTTCTCCTATGTTCCCGAAAAACCGCTCATTCGCGATCTGTCTCTTGCTGTGGCAGCGGGTAAGCGTATCGCGATCGTCGGCCCTACCGGATGCGGCAAAACTACACTCATTAACCTGCTTATGCGCTTTTATGATGTACGCGGTGGCAGCATTGCGGTAGATGGGAAGGATATTCGTACCGTTACCCGTCACTCGCTGCGTGAAAATTACGGCATGGTGCTGCAGGATACCTGGCTGCGCTACGGCACGGTGCGCGAGAATATTGCCATGGGCAAGCCGGAGGCAACCGATGCTGAAATTGAGCAGGCCGCCCGTGCCGCACACGCCCATTCCTTTATTTCCCGTTTGCCGCAGGGGTATCATACCGTCATCGGTGAGGATGGCGGTAGCCTCTCGCAGGGGCAAAAGCAGTTGCTTTGCATTGCCCGTGTCATGCTCTGCCTGCCGCCTATGTTGATTTTGGACGAGGCAACCTCGTCGATCGATACCCGTACCGAGCTGCGTATTCAAAAGGCCTTTGCCCTGATGATGCAAGGGCGCACCAGCTTTATTGTCGCGCATCGCCTCTCTACCATTCGCGAGGCAGATACCATCCTTGTTATGAAGGATGGCAACGTGATTGAGCAGGGCAGCCATGAGGAGCTGCTTGCCCGTGGCGGCTTTTATGAAAAACTCTATAACAGCCAATTTGCCGTAACGTAAATAACAAAAAAACGAAACGCATATGCGTTTCGTTTTTTTGTTATGATCAATCAATATGTATGGAAACACCGTTGACCTGTACGTCTCCCTCAGCGCGAATGAGGATGTATTTCACACCATCAATCGTTCGCGTCTCAATCAGGTCGCTCCGTTCGGGTGCCACCTTGATCGATACGTCCGGCGTTACCACCGCCAGCTTGCCCTTGTCAATCAGGTTGCCGGGGCAAAATTCCGCCCCCTCGCCAAATGTCTCGTTGCATTGCTTTTCAAAGGCGGCGGCAGATTCCTCTCCCACGCCGCTGGCCTCCAGCACGCGCTTGACCGTCTCGGCAGAGACTACCAGCGTTTCCTTTTCACGGCTTGCCTTGTGCTCGTCAATCAAGGCAGAAAGCTGCTGCTGTACGCCCTCAACTACCTCAAAACGGCATTCCTCGCCAATCGCCTCGACCAACATGGTGTGAAAGGTCTCCTTCTGCTCGGCCGCCGGTGGCATGGTAGGCTCTGAGCCAAAGAGCGCGGTTGTCACCTCGCTGTGGTTGTCGGCAATATCCCGCGTGTAGAAGAGCGCATTGTAAAGGTTGGTCGCGCGATCATCAAAGGCAGGGAAGAGGAACCCGAATTCGGGTGCGCCTACGCCGGGGTCACCCGTGGCGCTGCGAAACCGTTGCTCATACGCCAAAAAGCCAAGCGACGGCTTTTGCATGCTTTTGACAGGGCATACGCTACACAGAATATAGGAAAACACCTCGCTTGAGCCCTCATTGTCATCGTTGCGGTTGTAGGAGGGGACGTCATAGTTCTCCTGCGCGAGAAGAATCAGGTAGCTGCCCTCCGTCTCATAGGTGGCGCGGATATGCTCATATAGGGCATGAACAGCCTCCTCATCCCGCAGATCCTTGCGCAGGCGGCAAAGGGTGTGGTGCTCCTCGCTTTCCAATACCTGTCTTGTAGAAAAGGGGATAGAAAGCAGATTGCGCCCCGGTGCACCCGATAGCGTCTTGCGCAGTAGGGCAAAGAGTGCCTCTGTTTCCTCGGGTAGCGTCTCACCCATTGGTTGGTCAAAGGTCGCAATGATTTCCTTTTTATCGTTGATGCAGCAGCCGCACACATGGGTAATGCCGCTTCTTTCCGGCTTCAGTCGGCGGCGCAGCTCGGCAATTTCTCTTTGATTCATAGCAGTCTCCTTCGTTGTGATCTTCTTTTTCCATTATATCTTTTTTTGTTAGAAAAAGCAAGAATATTTTTCTCTGTACCTTGATTTTTTTCCTCTTGTAATTTGATGTAAAAAACGGTATAATAGTAAAAAACATTCTTTCCGGAGGGGTGCATCATGACAGAGAAAAAGGGAATTGCCTTGGCAGGCACTACATTGGTTGATATTGTAAAAATGATCGATTCCTATCCCGAAAAGGGAATGCTGACAGGCATTGGTGAGATCCGCCGCGCGGTTGGCGGCTGTGTGCCGAATGTGGGCATTGATCTTGCCGTGATCGATCCCTCGCTGCCCGTTGCTGCCTACGGTACGATCGGTGCGGATGACAACGGCGAATTCCTTCTTAAGGAGCTTTCTTCTCGCGGCATCAACGTCAGCGGACTTACGCTTGACGCGCAAGAGCCGACAGGCTTTACCGATGTCATGACCGTGGCCGGTACCGGTGAGCGCACCTTCTTTACAAAAGCAGGTGCCAACGCGCGCTTTGCCCCCGATGAGGCCTTTGCCTCGACGATCAACGAAAAGATCTTTCACATCGGCTACATTCTGCTGATGGATGCGTTAGATGAAGAGGATCCCGTTTACGGCACACGTCTGGCTCGCCTGCTGCATGCCGTGCAGGAGCGGGGAATCCTCACCTCGATTGATGTTGTCAGCCGTGTGGGGGACCGCTTCCGTGAGAAGATGACACCGGCACTACGATACAGCGATTACGCCATCGTCAACGAAATTGAGGCTTGCGGCGTGGCAGGTTTGTCCGCGCGAGATGAAAACGGTAAGCTGATTCTTGAAAATCTGGAAAAGGCGATGGATGCTATGTTTGCCTGCGGCGTGCGGCGTGCGGTCATCATCCATTGTCCCGAGCTTGGCATGATCCGCCGCAAGGGAGAGAAGACAACCGTGCAGCCCTCCTTGGATCTGCCCAAGGGCTTTATCAAGGGCAGCGTTGGCGCGGGAGACGCATTCTGTGCCGGCTGTCTATACGGCCTGCTCCGGGGCTATGATGACAAGCATCTCCTCACCTTCGCTTCCTCTGCCGCCGCCTGCAATTTCACCGCTCCCGATGCCGTCAGCGGTATGCGCTCTTGTGCGGAGATCGAGCAGCTGGCAAGTGAATATCCTTTGAGAAAGCTATAAATGAAGCGGCCCGCAGATCTGCGGGCCGCTTGCTTTATGGATTTTCTTTGTTGTTGCCGTGGCAGATGCCGGACATCGCACATCCGCCACAGGATCCGCCGCAGGAGCAGGAACTCTTGCCTTTTTTCTTGTTGCGAATTCCGCAGATGATGATGGCGGCAACTACTGCTGCGATGATTGCAGCAACAAGGATCGTCGGCCAATCAACCATAGTAAATACCTCTTATTTCTTTTCGGCTGCGGTCTTGGTCAGCATACCGTCCTTATATTTGTTGGGACGTACCAGCAGGTAGATCAATCCTGCCAGAGCTAGTGCAGCGATTACAGTAAAGATACCAAAGGTAGCTTCTCCCGTAAACAGACCGCCAATCTGATATACAATCATCGAAATGACATACGCAAACACACACATGTAGGTGAGGGCAAATGCCGTCCATTTCCCGTTGTTCATTTCGCGCTTGATGGCACCAATAGCGGCAAAGCAGGGAGCACACAGCAGGTTAAAAATCATAAAGCTGTAAGCGGTAACCGCGCCAAAGTCCTTTCCAATCAGTATCCAGATCTCGTTGCCGGCCTCGCTTAACTCGCCTACATGCGGATAAAGCGTGCCAAAGGTCATGACGACCTCCTCCTTGGCGATCAGTCCGGTAAAGGTTGCAACGGTCGCTTTCCAAGCCATATCGCCCATCCAGCCAATGGGATAGAAGATCCAAGCCAGTAGGTTGCCGATGCTTGCAAGCAGGGAACGGTTATTGTCCTCAACTGCGCCAAAGGTGCCGTTTGTAAAGCCGTAGCTTTGTAAGAACCAAAGAACAATGGAGGAGACAAGAATGACAGTACCGGCACGCTTGATAAAATCCCAACCGCGTTCCCAGGTAGCACGCAGTACATTGCTAACATTCGGTGCGTGGTAAGGGGGCAGCTCCATCACAAAGGGGGCGGGCTCGCCGGCAAAGGCCTTAAACTTTTTTAAGATAATGCCGGATATGACAACAGCCGCAACGCCAATAAAGAATGCAGATGTTGCAACCAGCGGGGAATTGCCGAACACAGCACCGGCGAACAGACCGATGATCGGCATCTTAGCACCACAGGGGATAAAGCCGGTGGTGATAATGGTCATCTTGCGGTCGCGATCCTGCTCGATGGTACGGGATGCCATGATGCCGGGCACGCCACAGCCGGTAGCGACCAGCATCGGGATAAAGGACTTGCCCGAAAGACCAAACTTGCGAAAAATGCGATCCATGATAAAGGCAACACGCGCCATATAGCCGCAGTCCTCCAAAAGAGAAAGCAGCAAAAAGAGCACAAGCATCTGCGGTACAAAGCCAAGTACCGCGCCAACACCGCCTACAATGCCGTCTTGGATCAAGCTGTAAAGCCAATCGGCAATGATAGGCTCGCCGGCTTCGTTGCAAAGCAGTTTTTCAAACAGACCGGGAATCCATTCGCCAAACAGAACATCGTTCGCCCAATCAGTACCAATTGTACCAATAGAAAACCTCCAGCCGCCCATGGCGATGGCATAGATCAAGAACATCACGCAGGCAAAAATGGGCAGGGCGAGAATGCGGTTGGTTATGATGCGGTCTATCTTGTCAGAGGGAGTTAGCTTTCCTTGGTGTTTCTTTTTGTAGTTGTCCTTCAACAATTGCGCAATGTACATATAGCGCTCGTTGGTAATGATCGATTCTGCATCGTCATCCATTTCGCGCTCTGCCGTAACGATATCCTTTTCAATATGTGCCAGCTTTTCGGGTGAAAGCTGTAGCTGCTCTCGCACCTTTTCGTCACGTTCAAAGATCTTAATGGCATACCACCGTTGCTGCTCCTCCTGCAGATCGTGTACGGCGGCCTCTTCGATGTGGGCAATGGCGTGCTCAACGCCGCCTGAAAAATTGTGCGGCGGTACGGTTTCGCCCGCCTTGGCGGCATCAATGGCCAGATCAATCGCTTCAAAGATGCCATCCCCTTTCAGGGCAGAGATCTCTACGATTTTGCAACCAATCTCGTGAGAAAGACGAGTGATGTCAATTTTATCGCCTCGCCTGCGAACCACGTCCATCATGTTGATGGCAATGACTACCGGAATGCCAAGCTCAATCAACTGGGTAGTGAGATATAGATTTCTTTCCAAATTGGTGCCGTCCACCAGATTCAAGATGGCATCCGGCCGTTCGCCAACCAGATAATTTCTGGCAACAACCTCCTCCAACGTGTAGGGGGAGAGGGAATAGATTCCGGGCAGATCGGTGATGATGACGCTCTCTTGCTTTTTCAGCTTACCCTCTTTTTTTTCCACTGTAACACCGGGCCAGTTGCCAACGTACTGGTTGGAACCGGTTAACGCGTTAAAGAGTGTTGTCTTACCGCAGTTTGGGTTGCCGGCAAGAGCAATGGTAATTGCCATTTGTCATATCCTCTCTTTCATGATTAGCGTATGCTAACCGCACTTCAAAAAATAATATGATGCCGCTTGGTAGATATTATTCTACCTCAACCATTTCTGCATCTGCTTTGCGTAAAGAAAGCTCATAGCCGCGCAAGTATAACTCCATCGGGTCGCCAAGCGGTGCCAGCTTGCGTACATAGATCTCAACGCCCTTGGTCAAGCCCATATCCATGATACGGCGTTTTACGGCACCTTCACCATGCAGCTTCACAACCTTGACCGTTTCCCCGACTCGTGCATCCTTTAATGTCTTCATGTAGATCTCCTTTTTGCGGTTATACATGCAACTGGAATTAGCCTGTGCTAACCGCATCGCAAAAACAAAGTTAGCGTTTGCTAACCATCCCATATTATAGCAGGTCGTTTTCCATTTGTCAACAGTTTTTTTCAATTTTTTTAAATTTTTTATCGACAAGAAAGGCAGGCGAGAAGCCGCCTGCCTTCTTTTACAGTTTTTTGGTGTTGAAGCTTGCCTCTACATTTGTTTCGCCATCCTCGCGTACAGAGCGGAAAAGCTGCTCGCCTCCCTCACCTGTTTCACCAAAGATCTCCAGGTGAGTGCCGATCGGTGCCTCTTGGAAATAATTGATCGAGAACCGGTTCACATATTTGCCGTGCAGATCCAAAAATCCGCAAAGCATGTCTGCATAAACGGTGTTATTCATATGCTCGTTTTGGTCGGTGTCCACGTAGCGAACGGTATATTTCCCGAGGGAAGGGAGCCCCTCACGCCCCAGACGAACGCGATCCGGCAGTACAATGTCGGGCGTCTCCACGCAGTCAAAATTCGGTTGGTATTCGGTTACACGCAGCGGTCTGCGGGTGGCCATATCCAGCAGAGCCCAAATGCTTGTTGCCTCGCAGATCACCTCATCCCCACGCAAAAGACGGTGACAACGTAAAAAGCTAAAGCCCCTGCTGGGAACAGCCCAGGTCTCAGCTTGCAGATCCTCATAGGCGTAAATGGGGGATGTCATGGTTACCCCGATCCGGCTCAAAACAAAGAATTGACCGGTAGCCTTCATGTCTTCATATGTAGGTCCGCAGGTCTTGACCTGCAGATTAGCAGCCTCCTGTAAATAGGTCATGACTGCGCTGGGGCGCGCAATGCCGTTATAATCACAGGAGTGCGAGTTTACGGTAAAGGAATAACGATAGATCATAGAAGCCTCCTTCTTTTATGCTCCTATTATATAACAGAAAAAGCGATTTTTCAATCGCTTTTTCCCATAAGATTGTTAACTTTTTATGCCGATCATGTCTCGCTTGCGCCGTCAGCGCGCGCATAAACACGCGGCGGGCGGTTGGCGGCAGGATTGTCGCTCAGTCCGAAGCTGACCGAAATGGCGGTGTTGACCTTTTGCATTGATTCATCATCTAAATGCCCCATTTTTTCTTTTAAGCGCCGTTTGTCCAGCGTGCGGATCTGCTCCAGCAGAATCACAGAATCCTTGGAAAGCCCCACGCGGCTTGCGTATACGTCAATATGCGTGGGCAGCTTGGCCTTGCTCAGCTTGCTGGTAATGGCCGCTGCAATCACGGTGGGACTGTATCGGTTTCCTACGTCATTCTGTACGATCAGTACAGGGCGCAAGCCCCCCTGCTCGCTACCTACAACCGGGCTCAGATCGGCATAATAAATATCTCCGCGTCTTATGTTCATTTCTTGGTTTTACCCCTTCAGAAAAGTTCTTGCACGGATAGTTTTGCCGAAAACGGGAGTACCTTAATCAGGGAATTATCGGAAAAAGAAAAAAGTTCTCCCATACCAGTATATGCCACTCTGCGCTTGACAGGCACAGGCCGATGTGCTATACTGAACACAATACAAGAAAGGAACAGCTTTATCATGAATATCCGCCTGTATACACAAAATATATGGGGCAATTTTCCCCCGAATCAAAGAATTGCCAACCGCAATGCGCTGGTTGCCTTGCTTGTTCGGCAATACTTGCCGGATGTTTGCCATTTTCAAGAATGCAACCCCCACACCAGTCGTGTGGGAGAGCAAGATATTTCGTTGCTGCTTGCGGATGTGTATGCCGAGGCGTGCGCCGAGAATGCCTGCCGCAACTACACCCCCGTCTTTTATAAAAAAGACCGCTTTGAAGAGGTAGAAAGCGGCTTTGAGATCTATGAGGGGTTAAATGATATGGGCTCAAAATCGATCACATGGGCCGTCCTGCGTGAAAAAGAGAGCGGCGGACTGCTTGCCACCGCCGCCACTCATTTTTGGTGGAAGCACGGAAAAGACGAGGATACGCTCTCGCGCCTCTCGAACGCTCGTCGGTTGGCAGAAATCTGTGACATGATCACGAGGAAGTACGGGATTCCGGTCGTCACCTCCGGTGACCTGAATTGCGGTCCGTGCTCCGCGCAGGGAATGGACGGCTATAACGAGCTTGTCCGTCTCGGTCTGCACGATGCCCGCTACCTTGCCGAGCAAACAACCGATATGCACACCCATCACGATTATCCCGTCTTGAATGAAGATGGCATCTATGTCAATGGTGCAATGCCCGTGCGTACGCTTGATCACGTCTTTGTGGCAGGGGAATCTGTTCGTGTGCGCTCCTTTGCCGTAGTGACCGAGCAGACCGCGCTTGACTCCTCCGACCATTGCCCGCTGCTGACCGATTACGAGCTGTAACGGCAAGATTCTCGCATATTGAGAGAGATTCTCACGCCTCGGGCTGGCATTCTTTCTGACAGAATGGTAGAATGTTGGCAAAAGCAGGGAATACCTGCAAGCAAGGAGGAGTCGATTATATGGAAAAGAAAACAATCGGAAAACTGATCTCCGCGCTGCGCCGTGCAAGCGGTATGACACAGCGTGAGCTGGGGGAACGCCTTTTTGTTTCAGATAAAACAGTCAGCCGCTGGGAGAGGGATGAATGCACGCCGGAGCTTTCCTTGATACCCGCCATTGCGGAGCTGTTTGGTATTACTACCGATGAGCTGCTGCGCGGCGAATGTAACGCTCACATGGTTGATGGGCAAGAAGAGCCGCAAGAGGCCGCTGCCCGAAAGCGTGTGAGAAGCGAAAAACAGTTCAAAACCATGCTGCGCCATCGCATGATACGCTATAAAAATTTATCCATGATTGCCGTAGGCATCTCGCTTGGTGGCCTCATTGCCGCCATGATCGTCAATCTCGGCTTTTTGCGCGGCATGATCGGCTTTTGCGTTGGTACATTGTTTCTATTGGCGGGCGGCATCTGTCAGCTTTGCTTTGCCCGCAGTGCTTATCTGCAGCTGGAAGAAGAGGATGAAGATTTCCAATCCGCCGCAGCCTTGCTAAACGAGCAGGTCGTGCGTCTCTGTGTGCGCGTGATTGCCAGTATCGTTGGTCTTTTTGCCTTTATGCTGCCCATTGCGATTTTCGTGCGAGGGCCTTATTACGGCTTGAATTTTGATTCCTGGTTCCCGCTGGGCATCTTGTATGCCGCCCTTGCGCTGATATGTTATTATCTTGTTTACGTATTTTTCGGTGCGCCCAAGCTCACGTCGCGCGGCCTCCTGCAGGAAGATGAAAAAACGAAAGAAATTGCAGGGCAGAAAAGAAAACTGCTCAAAAGGGTATTGCTTGTTGCTTTGGTGATTGCACTGGTGCTGGGGACTGCGATCATGGTGATCAACGAACTGCCCATACATTGGTTTGCCCATGCTGAGGTGTTTGATAATTATGAGAATTTTGCGACGTTTATGAAAAATGGTTCGTATCAGATCTCCGATGGGAATTACTATGTCGGCAAACGGATAATTACCGATTTGGAGGGAAATGTGCTATGTGAGTATCTGCATGATCCCAATTTTGTTTCCTCAATCAAATTATCCGACCGTGTCGATCGCTTGCCAATCACCGTCTATACCATTTACGCCATTCAAGGAGCAGAGAACGATATTGCCTTTATTTCGGCATGGTTGCTGATCGCCATTTTTCTCGAATGTATCATCTGTGCCGTTGTATATATATCAAAATCGCGCAATATTCAAAGGCAGATCGAGAAACAATAACAAAGTGAGGCATCATGGCATATCTTGTAAATAAAATGTTTGCGAGGTGTTGTCATGAACAAAGGAAACAGATATCCCAATTTTGCTGTGCTATCCCGTCACCGCCCACAGGCACAAGCAACGGTGATCGGTGCACCCGGTTATCCCGATCTGCAGGGAAGCGTGCGGTTTTATCAAACCGCGTACGGTACTGTCGTGCTTGCCGAAATCACAGGCTTGCCAATCCCGCGCGGCCGGTGTGAAAGTCCGGTGTTCGGCTTTCATATCCATGAGGGAAGTCGTTGCACAGGGGATGCAGCCGATTATTTTGCTGATGTGAGGAATCACTACAATCCCTACGAATGCAAGCATCCCTATCATGCAGGTGATCTGCCGCCCCTTTTTGGTGCCAATGGGGTTGCGTTTTCCATGTTTCTTTCCGATCGCTTCACCGTAGAGGAGATTGTTGGTAAAACCGTGATTATCCATCACCACCCGGATGATTTTGTCACCCAGCCATCCGGCAATGCCGGTGCCAAAATCGCCTGTGGCGAGATCGTTTTGTACTGATACCGTCCTATTTCTACATCAAAAAACAAAAAGGCCACCCCAAGGGGTGCCTTCCATAAAGCAGGTTTTACCTACCGATAGAAAATCATCCTCGTAGGGGCGTTCTGTGAACGCCCGCGGGCGAACGCAGTTCGCCCCTACGGCAAAAAGGACAGAGAATTTCACGTTCTCTGTCCTTTTTCACACGTC
>JAFTQX010000045.1 GCA_017462545.1 Clostridia bacterium | reverse complement strand
TTACGATCTCGGCAAGGGCCGAGAAATCACACTCGCCGGCGCTCTTGATGGCCGAGGCGACAACAACGGGGCCGGAAACGCCCACGTTGATCACGGCATCCGGCTCGCCCACACCGTGGAACGCACCTGCCATAAAGGGGTTATCCTCCGGCACGTTGGCAAACACGACCAGCTTAGCACAGCCGATCGACTGGCGGTCAGCCGTCAAAGTGGCGGCACGGACGACCGTTTCACCCATCAGGCGCACGGCATCCATATTGATGCCCGCCTTGGTGGTGGCCACGTTGACCGAGGAGCATACCCGCTCGGTCACGGCGAGTGCCTCGGGAATGGCGGCGATCAGGCGCTCATCGGCAGGGGTGGCACCCTTATGCACCAGGGCAGAAAAGCCGCCGATGAAGTTAATGCCCAGCGTATGTGCTGCGCGATCCAGCGCCCGCGCAATGTTGACAAAGCCCTCGGGGCTCTTGATCGAGCCGCCGACAAGCGAGATGGGCGTGACCGAGACACGCTTATTGACGATCGGAATGCCGTAGTCCTTTTCGATCTCCCGGCCGACCGTGACAAGATGCTCGGCGCGTCTTGTGATCTTATCGTAGATGCGATCGCAGAGCTTTTTCTCGTCCTCACACACGCAATCAAGCAGCGAAATGCCCATGGTGATGGTGCGGATATCGAGATTTTCCTCGCGGATCATGTTGATGGTTTCTAAAATATCGGCTGTATTAAGCATGGATTTTTACCTCAAATGCGGTGCATGCTGTTGAAAATATCTTCGTGCATGGCATGGATCTGCAGCCCCTCGCCCTCGCCAAGGGCAGCAAGGCGGTCAGAAAATTCGGAAAATTTGATGGTCAGAGCATCGATATCGGCCAGCATGATCATGGCGAAATATTCGTCCAGCACGCTTTGCGAGATATCGCGGATGTTGACGCCGTATTCGGCGCATACCGCGCTGACCTTGGCAATGATGCCAACCGTGTCACGCCCGGTGACGGTGATAACTGCTTTCATGGTGGTTCCTCCTATGATAAAAAGAAAATATGGTTGAAGGGGTGGGGCTTGATTTGTTACCGCTTGATCCGCCTTACGCGGCGACGAATGCGAAACAGATCCCGCAGCATGCGCAGGCTATCCTTGACCAGGCTCACCTTGCCACCCGTGCGATTGTTCACCACGCAGGCGGGCATTTCGGCAAAGCGCAGACCAAGCGTCTCTCCGATCATGATCGCCTCAAAATCAAAAGCGAAGCGGTCGATCTCGCAGCGCGAGAAGATCTCCCGGGCGGCAGTCCGGGAAAAGCCCTTCAGCCCGCTTTGCGAATCTGACAGGCGCAGACCGAAAAACAGGCGCAAGACAAAGCGATAGGTACGCGAAAAGAGCTTGCGCAGGAGCGTGTAGCCCCGATACCCGTCCGGGTGCAGGGGGCGTGAGCCGACCACCGCATCGGCCTCGGGATGTGCATCCCAAAAGGCAAGCAGGTCGCCAAGCGCCTCAACGCCGTAGGCCAGGTCGCAGTCGGTAAAGAGGATCCGCTCGCCGCGCGCGTCCAGCATGCCTGTCCGCACCGCGCAGCCCTTGCCGCGATTTGGTGTGTATCGCAACACACGGGTGGCCTCATCCGGGTAGTTTTCGACGATCTCGGCCGAGCCGTCGGTCGAGCCGTCGTCAACAAACAGCAGCTCGTAGTCAGAGACGAAGTGCTCTCTTGCGTAAGCCGAGAGCGTGGCAAGCGTATCGGGCAGGATGGCCTGCTCGTTATACATGGGGATCAGAATGGTTAGTTTCATGGTCGTGTGTATGGCGGGAACTTTTTGAAAAAAGTTCCCTGCACCCTCAAAAACTTTTTTGGGATAAGGATATGGCGCACGCAAAAATAAATCGGTCGGCGGCGAGATTCCACCGCCTTTCGGCGGTGCCCTATGGGTTCGACTGCGTCCCCCTCGCCGTCATCCTGAGTGGAGGGCGTAGCCCGTAATCGAACCCCGTAGGGGTGCCACCGTTAGGTGGCAGGATCTTGCGAGGGGGACTCCGCTCAGAATGACACCCTTCGGGTGTCGCCGCCGATCATTGCCCGCAGGGGGTTGCGTAAACGGTCATGCCGCGACTCTCTCTGTGTCCGCCCCTCTACCTGTCATCCTGAGCGCTAGCGAAGGATCTTTTCGCCGTAAGGCGAAACAAGTAACAAAGCAAACGAAATTTCTCGCTCCGCTCGAAAAGATTCTTCACCCCACAAGGGGGTTCAGAATGACAGTAAGAATCCGCAAACGGGCACCGGCGGCAACAAGCCTCCCCTTACGGGGGAGGTGTCAGCCGTAGGCTGACGGAGAGGGTAACGTTGCTCTTCTACCTGTCATCCTGAGCGTAAGCGAAGCGCCGCGAGGAAGTGTCCCCCGGAGAGATCTTTTCGCCATCCTTTTCTATCCTGTCATCCTGAGCGTCTGCGAAGGATCTTTTCGCCGTAAGGCGAAACTGGTGGTAACAATGATAGGGAGTTTCTCGCTCCGCTCGAAAAGATTCTTCACCCCGCAAGGGGGTTCAGAATGACAGTAAGAATCCGCAACCGAGCACCGGCGGGATGAAAAAGGATTGGTCTATATTATCATTTTTGCGAAAACTCTTTGATTTTATTTGGTTTTGTTGTTGTATATCATTGTTGTGAACACGCCGGGCGTACTATGTTCCCAGCGGGAGGGAATCAAGGCTCCCTCCGAGACGGAGCTGTCACGGCTTGCCGTGACTGAGGGAGAGATATAGCATAAACGGGAAAACAGAAGAAGGTTCACTCGTGCAGGCGTGGTTTCATCTGTTGCCACACGGGCAAAAGAACGCTATCGGCAGTGGAGTTTGATATCTCTCCCTTCGTCAATGGCTTGCGCCATTGCCAGCTCCCCCCCAGGTGGAGGCGAGCGATCAGCGCATCTTATGCGGCAAGGGCGGGGTTGCCGTAGGTGGTGTTTCCTTGGCGGGAGATTATGAGAAAGTTGTTGTCCTATTTTATCATTTTTTAGAAAAACGCCTATTCAATAGCGTTTTTTCGTTGTATCCATGCTTTTCTCCGATCTGAACGGAGGAGGGGGAGAAAACTCTGCGCGTGCGGCGGTTTTGGTTGTTTTTTGGGAAAAAAGGAAGAAAAAAAGGGCTGTTGGGGGGCGTGAGGGAGCAAATCGCGCCTTTTGTGGGCTTGCCGGCGGCTTTTTTGTTTGGCTTTTTCACAGAAAACCGGGATAAATTGGGAAGACGGGTGATGAATGCGATTGTATTAAATTATCGTTTTTCAAACAAAATGCTGATTTTATAGGAATTTATTCTTGTATTGATAGATATGCGGTCGCGCGGCGAGAAATTGGCACAGGCTCTTGATTTTTTTCTCTTTCGTGGTATAATAAGGATAGAAAACATTTAGGAGGACAACCATGAATTTTCTTGTTTGCAATACATATGAAGAGGTCTCGCAGGAGGCCGCCAAGATCTTTGAGGCACAGCTGAAGGCAAAGCCGGACAGCGTGCTTGGCCTTGCCACCGGCTCTACGCCGCTGGGGCTTTACCGTGAGCTGATCCGCGCGTATCAGTGCGGCGGTGTTGACTTCTCGCGCGTGACCTCGATCAACCTGGATGAGTACTATCCCATCGAGCCGACGCACGAGCAGAGCTACCGCTACTTTATGGATACCAATCTGTTTAACCATATCAACATCAACAAGGAAAACACCTTCGTCCCGAACGGCAAGGCAGCCGATCCGGCAGCCGAGTCGGTCGCGTATGATGAGCGCGTCAAGCGTCTGGGCGGCATTGACCTGCAGCTCCTCGGCATTGGCGAGAACGGCCACATCGGCTTCAACGAGCCGAGCGAGCAGCTGCATGCCGGCACGCATGTCGAGGTGCTGACCGAATCTACCCGCCAGGCCAACTCCCGTTTCTTTGCCTCGCTTGACGAGGTACCCACCCACGCCATCACCATGGGTATGACCAGCATCCTCACCGCCCGCAAGATCGTGCTGCTTGCCTGCGGCAAAAACAAGCATGATGTTGTGATGGCCATGCTGGATGATAAGATCACCACCTCGATTCCGGCAACGCTGCTGAAATGTCACCCTGACATGACGCTTCTGTGTGACAATGCGGCCTTTAAGGGGTAAGCCATGAAAACGATCATTCATAACGCACGCCTGCTTGGTGGGGACGCGGTGACCGTCTTTGTGACGGACGGCGTGATCACCGCCATGGGCAAGGGCGATCTTCATGAGGGCTACACGGCTGACCAGATCATTGACGCGGAAGGGAACTATCTCGTTCCCGGCTTGATCGATATCCATTCGCACGGCTGCATTGGTCGCGACACGATGGATGGTGACGGCCTTGGCGAGATGGCGGATGAATATCTGCGCCATGGCGTGACCACCTGGTACCCCACCACCATGACCGAGTCGCCCGAGCGCATCCGCGCCGCGATGGACCAGCCGCTGGATCTCGGCCACGGCGCGCACATGCCCGGCTTTCATGTCGAGGGGCCGTACATCAATCAAAAGTACAAGGGCGCGCAGAACGAGGCGTTTATCAAGAAGCCCGATCTTGACGAATTTCTTTCCTATGAGAATGCCGCCATGGTGACGGTAGCGCCCGAGCTTGCGGGCAGCGAGGCGTTTATCCGCCGCGCAAGCAAGCAGGCGGTTGTTTCCATCGGTCACACCGACTGCGATTATGACACCGCCTATGCCGCCTTTATGGCGGGGGCAAACTGCCTCACGCACACCTGCAACGCCATGCCGCCCCTTTTGCACCGTGCCCCCTGGCCGATCCGTGCCGCGCTGACGGCGGGCGGATACGCGCAGGTCATCTCGGACGGGCTGCATCTGCACCCCGCGATGGTGCTGGCGCTCTATCGCATCTTTGGCCGCGAGCGCATGATTCTGATCAGCGACTCGATGCGCGCCACCGGCCTCTCGGACGGTGTGTATGATCTCGGCAGTCAGCCGATCACGGTTAAAAACGGTGAGGCACGCACCGAGGGCGGCGCGCTGGCCGGCAGCACCACCACGCTCTTTACCTGCGTGCAGCGGGCGATCAAGTTCGGCATTCCCGCCGCTGATGCGTTTGCCATGGCCTCCGAGACCCCGGCCACGCTGATGGGTCTTCGCAAGGGGCGCGTGGAGATCGGGTATGATGCCGATCTTCTGCTGGTGGATGAGCAGTACAACCTCCTCCGCTCCATGATTCTGTAATGTGAAAAAGGAGCTGTCGCATTTTGGCATAACCGTAAACAAAAAAGAGGGAAGAAATTTTCTTCTCTCTTTTTCTTTGTTCTATATCTGCCCTACCGCAGACGTTTCTCCTGGTGGACCGTCCGGGAGGCCGGTCCCTACAAGTTGCCGGTGCTCGTTTGCGACCGCCAACCACCTTTTTCTGTCATTCTGAGCGGAGCGAAGAATCTTCTTTTTCCCGTTACGCCTTGATAAAATAACAGGTGTAAGGGGCGAGGGTGATCGTCTCACCCTTTGTAACGTGCTTACCGGTGAGAATGTCTTGGCCGGTGATCGGCAGGGTGACGGTGGCCTCCTCGCCGCTGTTTTCAATGAGAGCCAGCACCTCGCCGTATGCGCCGACAAGGCGGCTGACGGTCAGGTTCCACGGGGCGTTTTCAACGATGGGCGTGATGCCGCATTCGGCGGCGATCCGTTGAAGGAATGCCTTGTAGGCGTTGCCCGCAAGCTGTGCCCCCAGCAGAATGATGCGTCCCTTGCCCACGCGGCTCTCGGTAATGGCGGCATATCCCTCCAGATACCGATCACCGCCTGCGGCGTAAACGCCGCGCACGGTCACCTGCTCGCCCGTGGCCTCCAGCGCGTCATAGATCACGCCGTCTGTCGGCACGGCTTCGCCATCCAGCAGAATATCGGTCAGACGACCGGCCGGCATGAGCGAGGCATAGCCGCGATCCTTGCGCGGCGCAGGCTGGAAGAAGGCGCGGCGAACGCCTGCCCACTCCTCGATGTGGCCAAGCGGCGCGCTTGCATACTTGTTGGCCTCGGGCGTGAGGACATCGGTCAAGGGACCTGCCACCCAGGTGCCGCCCGCTTCTACCCAAGGGAGAATGCGCGTGGCAAAGCTCTTTTCATCAATGGTGTACTGCTGCGGTGAGATGATCAGCTTGTAAGGGGAGAGGTCTGCCCCCGCACCGATCACATCGGGGCGGTAGCCATGCATAGCAAACGCGCTATGCGCCTGCTCGGGCAGAAAATAGGAGTTGGTATATTGCATGGGCTGGTGACGTGCCATGGTGAAGGGCAGGTGCGCCCAGACCACAGCTACCCCGCTTTGCGACACACGGGTGCCCTCTAACATGGGTTTTAGCTTGTCAAGAGCCGCACCGACCCCGGTTACCTCGCGCGAGGAGGCACGCTCGCGTCCCCAGCTGTCCACCACGGAGCCGTGCATCTGCTCGTGCCCGCCAAGATGATCGCGGAAGAGCCAGTAGAGGTTGGCTTCTCCTCCCAGCGCAAAGGGGGTCAGCGAGTTGGCGGCACAAAAGCCGGGCGCGCGCGGCCCCTCCGGCACGCTGGCACCGTTCCAGGAGCAGGAGGTCTCGGTCACCCAGAAGGGGCTTTTTTTCAGCGTGCGCAAAAAGTCTAAGTAGAAGCAAACGCGGCGCGGGCCGCTGTAATGGTTAAACTGCACGATGTCCAGCGCGTCATTGGTTTTTTCATAGTCGAGCTGCTGGGTGTCCATCATATCGGTGCCGATGGGGGCCTTGGTGTACAGGCGAAGGATGTCGGCCTGCTCACGGCACATCTCGGCGTAGACGTGGTTTTTGTATTCTGCCCATGCCACGTTGTGTGAGGGAGACATCCAAGCCACGTCATCGGGCGGGTCGATCTGGTCAAAGGAATGAAAATTCAGGCTCCAGGTGTTGTGCTTCCATGCGCGGTTGAGGGTTTCCACCGTGCCATAGCGGTGTTCAAGATACCGACGGAAGTCCTGCACGCAGGACTTGCAGGTGCATCCCTTGCCGCCCACCTCGGTAATCAGCTCGTTGTCGATCTGCCAACCGATGATGTTGTCATCCTTGCCGAACTCCTTGCCCATTTCGTGGCAGATCTTGCGGCAAAATTCGCGAAAACGGCGCGAGGAAGAGCAGGAGAGACGGCGCGCGCCGTGGGTGGCCTTGCGGGTGTCGATCTCCATGGTTACGTCGGGATAGTTGACCTCCATCCAGGCGGGCAGGGTGGCCGAGGGGGTACACATGATGACCGAAATGCCGCGCGCGCGGCATTTGTCCACCACCTCGCGAAAGAGCGAAAAATCATATTTTCCCTCCTCCGGCTCCATGGTTGACCAGGCAAATTCGCCAATGCGCACCGTGTTGAGGCCGTGGGCGACCATCAGGTCAAGATCCTCGTCGATCTGCTCGCGCGGCCAGGATTCGGGATAGTAGGCAACGCCAAAATAAGGCGGCTTGAAATCGAACATAGCAGTCTTTCCTTCCTTTTATGAGATACCTCTATTATACAAAAGAAAAAGCACGATTTCTATGGTTTTTCGCTCAAAAAGTATAAAAATAAGATCATTTCTGTTTTTCCGCCGCCCGGAGGGGGCATAGAATAGACCGCATGTTTTCGTAGGGGAGGGGCTTGCTCCTCCCGTTTTAACCGTTTCTATATCTGCCTTACCGCAGACGTTTCTCCTGGCGGACCGTCCGGGAGGCCGGTCCCTACAAGTTGCCGGTGCTCGTATGCGGATTCTTACCGTCATTCTGAACCCCCTTGTGGGGTGAAGAATCTTTTCGAGCGGAGCGAGAAATTTTTTTCGCTTTGTTACTTGCTTCGCCTTGCGGCGAAAAGATCCTTCGGTCACTTCGTTCCCTCAGGATGACAGGTAGAGGAGCAACGTTACCCACTCCGTCACGGCAAGCCGTGCCACCTCTCCCATAGGAGGCTTGTTTTCGTTCACGCTCGCGCAGCGAGCATTTCCCATTTGCGCAGCAAATATTTCACCGCGCAGCGATTTCATCTGCCGCGCGGTGGGTTTTATTGTATCGCGAAGGCACCGAAAGGGGACTTCGCGCGAAAACCACCAGTGCGACTGGTGGTTCCAAAAAGCTTTAGCTATGCGTAGTCCCGCCGCAGCGGAAGGCTCCCTTGTGTAAAGGGAGCTCCCGCGAAAGCGGGTGAGGGATTGTTCTGGGGGTAATGAAACGAGGAAAAAACAGGGGATGGAAAGAGCAACAATCCCTCCGTCACGCCACCTGATGGTGTCGTGCCACCTCCCTTTACACAAGGGAGGCGGTGACAACTGCCACATTTGTGGCGGTGGGGCAAGTCATGCGCGTGACGGACTTTTATGAGCCTATAGGCTCTGCTGGGAATAGGCCCCAAGGGGGCTTGTGCAAGCCACCGGCGCGGCCGGTGGTCATGACTGATCTATTCGTTTTTCCAAAGGTTCACGACCAGCTTGTCTTTTTTTCTTTTTGCATATTGGTAAGCCTTATAAGCACCGCTGTCCGCTTTGCTCTCTGCATAAAAGA
>JAFTQX010000044.1 GCA_017462545.1 Clostridia bacterium | reverse complement strand
GAGCCGACCTGTACCCAAAAGGGTGAGAAAACACAGGCCTGCACCGTGTGCGGCGAAAAGATCGCCACCGACACCATTCCCGCCACCGGCATTCAAACCCCCGGCGAGTGGATTCTGGATACGGGTGCCTCCTACACCACCGGCGGCAGCAAGCACAAGGCGTGCACCGTTTGCGGCGCAACCGTAGAGACGGCCACCATTCCTGCCGGCGGTCACACCCCCGGCGCATGGAGCACCACCACCGAGCCGACCTGTACCCAAAAGGGTGAGAAAACACAGGTCTGCGCCACCTGCGGCGAAAAGATCGCCACCGATACCATCCCCGCCACCGGCAACCACACCCCCGGTGAATGGATTCTCGATGCGGGTGCCTCCTGCACCACGGGCGGCAGCAAGCACAAGGCATGCACCGTGTGTGGCGCAACCGTAGAAACGACCACCATTCCCGCCGGCGGTCACACCCCCGGCGCGTGGAGCACCACGACCGAGCCGACCTGTACCGAAAAGGGTGAGAAAACACAGGTCTGCGCAACTTGTGGCGAAAAAATCGCCACCAAGGAAATTCCTACCACCAGCCATGCCTACAAGGCAGGCGAGATCATTCCGCCCACCACCGAGGCCGAGGGCTACACGGTCTACACCTGCGGCAATTGCGGGGATAGCTACCATGACGATTTTGTTGAAAAGCTGCCCCCCATCATCGCCTCTGACGATCTTTCCTTTGTATTAAACAGCGATGGTCAATCCTATACCGTAGCAGGAATGGGCACCTGCCAAGACACCGAAATCGTCATTCCGGAGACCTACAAGGGTCTGCCGGTAACGGCCATTGGCGCAGAGGCCTTCTCCGGCCGCAAAACGATCACAAGCATCACCATCCCGAATAGCATTACCAGCATCGGCAGCGGTGCCTTTTCCAACTGCTCAAAATTGAAGACCGTGCATATCAGCAGCATCGAGTGTTGGCTCAAGATCGACTTCAGCGACGGTGGTGCTACTCCGCTCTATTACGCGAGCCTGTACCTGAATGGATCGCTTGTGACCGACGTGGTCGTACCTAGCAGCATTACCGTCATAAAAAGTCAAGCTTTCGCCTTTTGGCACGATCTCAAAACCATCACCCTTCACGATCGCATTACCGACATTGGCAACCATGCGTTCCACAATTGCGGTCTGACAAGCATCACCATTCCCGCAAGCGTTACCAACATTGGTGACTATGCCTTCTCTGCCTGCTGGGCACTTACCGATATTACCATTCCCGGCAGCGTCACCGCCATTGGCAGAGATACGTTCTCCTACTGCCACAGTCTGGCAAACGTAGCGATCAGCCATGGTGTCGCCACCATTGGAGACTATGCGTTCTATGATTGCAGCCTTTTGGCAAGCATCACCCTCCCGGACAGCATCACAAGCATTGGTGAAGTCGCATTCTTCAACTGCACAAGCTTGAAGAGCATCACGATTCCCGCTCATGTTACCGGCATTGGCAGAAAGGCGTTCTCCAACTGCACCGCCCTAACAGGAATCACCATTCCCGATAGTGTCATCAGCATCGGCAGCGAGGCGTTCTATGCCTGCGAAGATCTGACAACGGTAACATTCGGCAATGGCCTCACAAGCATCGGTGATTCTGCATTTGCCTACTGTAAAAGCCTGACCACCATCGTCATCCCGGACAGCACCACAAGCATCGACGCGACTGCGTTTAACGAATGCCATGCGCTGACGAATGTCACGCTTGGCAAGGGCATCACGACGATTAGCTTTGGTTTGTTTTTCAACTGCTCAAGCCTCGCAAGCATCACCCTTTCCGAGAAGATCACCGACATTTCCGGCCATGCCTTCTATGGCTGTACTGCCCTGATCGAGATTCATTATACCGGCACGGCGATCGATTGGACCGAGATCTCCATTGAGAGCGGCAACGACGCCCTTTCAAGCGCGACGCTCTACGCCCATGTACACACACGCGGCGAGATCAAGGTCATCGCCGCCGTCTCCTGCACGTCCGACGGCAAGCAGGAGGTCTATTGCGCCACCTGCGGCGAGCTAATGGCAACCGAGACGATCCCCACCACCGGCCACGACTACCAGGCGGGCGAGCCGGTTCCCCCCACCACCGAGGCTGATGGCTACACGGTCTACACCTGCGGCAATTGCGGTGACAGCTACCAAGACGATTTTGTCGCCAAGCTGCCCCCCATCATTGCCGGTTCTGAGGGGCTTGTCTATTCCTTAAACAGCGACGGCCAATCCTACACTCTTACCAAAAAAGGCTCCTGCACGGATACTGACATCATCGTTGCGAATATGTATAAGGGTTTGCCTGTCACAGCCATTGGCGAAAAAGCATTCTATAACGATTTTGAGATCACAAGCATCGTGATTCCCGATACCGTTACAAGCATCGAGGAGCAGGCCTTTAATGGCTGCATCCGCCTTGCCTCCGTCACCCTTTCCGACAACGTGACCGAAATTGGCAGGCTTGCGTTTTCCGCCTGCCAAAGCATGGTCTCCATCACCCTTCCAAAGAGCCTTGCGAGCATTGGCGAGGGGGCCTTTGCCGACTCGGCCTTGACAAGCATCACCATTCCGGACAGCGTGACCGAAATTGGCGAAAATGCCTTCTGGGATTGCACAAGCCTTGTCAGCATCTCTCTCTCAAATCGCATCACCCGCTTGGCAAGCAATCTCTTCTCCGGCTGCACCGCGCTTGTAAGCGCTCCCATTCCAAGCAGCGTGACGAGAATTGAAGGCGGCGCGTTCTATGGCTGCACCAGCCTTGCAAGCATCTTGATTCCCGAGGGTGTCACGTTCATTGATACCGCCGCGTTCCGGAATTGCGCAAGCCTTGGCAGCATCACCATTCCGAGCGGTGTTACCTACATCGGCTACTATGTCTTTGCCGGCTGCACCAGCCTGACAAGCATGACCCTCGCAGGCGAGAACGCCACCTACAGCACCGTGCAAAACTGCCTTGTTGTCAAGACCGAGGGCATGCTGCTTTCCGGCTGCAAGACCAGCGTCATCCCCACGGACGGCAGCGTGGCCATCATCGGCCCCGGCGCGTTTGAGGGCATGGCAAGCCTGACATCGATCACGATCCCCGACACCATCACCATGATCGATGAAAACGCCTTTTGTGGCTGCACGGGTCTGACCGCCATCATCATTGGCAAGGGGGTTACCGAAATTGATACCTCTGCGTTCCAAGACTGTACGAATCTTGCCACCGTCACGCTCCCCCGCGGCCTTGTCAGCATTGGGTACTACACCTTCGACGGCTGCACCGCGCTGACCGATGTGTATTATGCCGGCACGGCAGACGAATGGGCAAGCGTTACGATTGGCAACTACAACATCGCGCTCATGGAGGCAGTGCTCCATCCTCACATCCACGCAGGCGAATGGAAGGTCACACAGGCCGCCACCTGCACCGAGCCGGGCGAGCGGGTGCAAATATGCTCCTGCGGCGAGCTAATGGCAACCGAAACGATCCCCGCCACCGGCCACGACTACCAGGCGGGCGAAATCGTCCCCCCCACCACCGAGGCCGAGGGCTACACGGTCTATACCTGCAGCAAGTGCGGGGATAGCTACCAAAGCGATTTTGTCGCCAAGCTGCCACCTCCCGTTTCAAACGGCCTTACCTATACCGTCTCTTGGGGGAACAACTGCTATATCACGGGGCGCGGAAATTGCCCCGACACGATTTTGAATATCCCTGCCGAAATTGACGGCCACCCGGTCATTGGCATTGGCAAAAATGCCTTCCAAGGAGATACGGCAATAACAGCCGTGATCCTGCCCGAAAGCCTGACCTATATCAGCGAGGGTGCTTTCCGCAAGTGTAGTGCCTTGGTGGAGGTGCAGATCAACAGCACGCTGCGTTCGCTGCCAATGTATGCCTTCTACGAATGCACAAGTCTTCAAAAGATCAATCTGCCCACCGGGTTGACCGAGATCGAGGGCTATGCCTTCCATAGCTGTGCCGCGCTTGCGACAATCGAGCTGCCGAGCACGCTGACAACACTGGGCGATCAGGTCTTCTACGGCTGCTCCTCGCTTGGCAGCATCACCCTGCCAAACGGCTTGAGTGAGACCGGCATGTGGTGCTTCAGCTATTGCCAATCCCTTAAGACCATCACCATCCCCGCCGGCCTGACCGTCATCCAGGCCAGCATGTTCCGTGGCTGTACCGGGCTGACGAGCGTCTCCCTACCAAGCACCCTGACAGAAATTGGCGCTTTCGCCTTTGAAGGCTGCACGTCGCTTGTCAGTATCTCGCTGCCCGCATCGGCCACCAAGCTTGGCTCAAGTGTCTTCCAAAAATGCACAGCGCTGCAATCCATCACCCTGCCGAGTCAGCTGACCGAGATTCCCTATGCCCTGTTGTCCGGCTGCACGAGCCTGGCAGCAGTAGAGATCCCTACCGGCGTTACGACCATCAACGGCTCAGCCTTTTCCGGCTGTGCAGGTCTTGCAAGCATCAAGCTGCCCACCGGCCTGCTGACCATCGGCGCAAGTGCCTTTGAGGGCTGCACATCGATCACCGAATTCACCCTGCCCGCCTCGGTCACCTCGATTGGGGCCAAGGCATTTGGCTTTAACGGCGAGCATATTTTCCATATCACCGACATGGATGCCTGGGCACGCGTCACGCTGTCAGAGGCCAATGCCAACCCCGCGTGCGGCGGTCATATCTACTATAACGGCAAGCCCGTGACCGAGGTCGTGCTTTCCGAGGGGGTCACCGCCATCAACGCCTACGCCTTCTACGGCTGGATAACGCTGGAGAAGATCACACTCCCCTCCACGGTCAAGAGCATTGGCAAGTCTGCCTTTGAAAGCTGCTTTGCCCTCAAGAGCATCACCATCCCCGAGGGCGTTACCGCCATCAGCACATACACCTTCATGTATTGCCGCTCGCTTTCCGAGGTCAAGCTGCCAAGCACGCTGACCACCATCGGGATGAATGCCTTCTGCGGCTGTGCGATGGAGAGCATAGATCTGCCGGCATCGCTGACCACGCTGGAATACGGTTGCTTCGCCAGCACCAAGCTGAAAAGCATTTCCCTGCCCGCGTCGGTCACCGCCATTCCCGAAGCCGCGTTTGAATGGTGCTACGATCTGGCCTTCGCCTCTCTGCCCGGTGTCAAAACCATCGGGCAACGAGCCTTCAGCGATTGCCAGCTCACCACGCTGATCCTTTCAGAAAGCCTGACAAGCGTTGGCTTTTACAACTTTGCCCGCTTGGATAGCGATCTGACCGTCTACTACCTTGGCACAAGCAGCAAGTGGAGCAGCATTGATTTTGACACCCGCAATGAGCCGCTTACGGATGCCCCGCGCTACTACTATGCCGAGACCGATCCCGGCACGGATAACGCCTGGCATTATGATGAAAACGGACTTCCCGTGCATTGGTAAACACAAAAAAAGATCGCTGCCGCGGCAGCGATCTTTTTTCATTTCGTGAGATTATACGGCGTACTTCTTCTCGTACGCGGCAAACATCTCTTCAAAGTTGCCGGCGCCCGCCTTAATGGCGCGCAGGGTCTCGTGAAGATTCATATCGTTCTTGCGCAGCTCCATCATGTAGCCTGCTACGTTGGAGCAATGGTCAGAGGTGCGCTCCAGCGCCGTCAGCATATCCGACCAAACAAAGCCGGCCTCGATGGTACAGTTGCCCTTCTGCAGACGGGCAATATGGTTGGAGCGGAGCGTTTCCTTCAGTTGGTCGATCACCTGCTCCAGCGGCTCTACACGGGCAATGGCCTCGGCATCGTTTTCATCAAACGCGCGCAGGGCAAGATCTACGATCTCCTCCACCGCCGTCGTCATGGTACGCAGCTCGGCCATGGCGAGGTCGGACAGCGGCACAGATTTCTCGCGGATCTCCTCTGCCGAGCAAAGCAGGTCAACGCCAAGATCGGAAATGCGCTCAAAATCACCAATGACCTTGAGCAGCATGGCAGCCTCCGCGCTGTCGCTTTCGCCGATACGCAGGGCGCTGAGCTTGACAAGATAGGTGCCGAGAATATACTCGTAATGATCGGTCTTATCCTCTCCCTCACGCACCTCGGCAGCCAGCTCGGGCGTGTAATCATACAGGCAGCGCACGGCAGAATGCAAGCAGTCAACCGCGCAATGCGCCATTTCATGCGTCACAATGTGGCAACGCTCCAATGCAATGGCGGGGGTGCTGAGAAGACGCTCGTCCAGCTCGGAACGGGTCTCGGCAGCCTTTGGTTCTGGCAGCAGCATGACGACCAGCTTTTCCAAAAGCCCTGTCATGGGCAGCAGCAGAACGGTGCAGGCGACATTAAAAATTGAGTGTGCAACGGCAATGCCGAAGAGCGAGGCAGACTGTGCGAGCAGCACGGGGGCAAAAATTGCCTTGACAATGCAGAAAACCGTCAACCACACGGCCGTACCGATCACATTAAAGGAAAGATGCACAAGCGCTGCGCGCTTGGCGTTGCGGTTGGCACCGATCGAGGAAAGCAACGCGGTCACGCAAGTACCGATATTCTGACCCATGATGATCGGAATGGCGGCACCGTAGGTCACCGCCCCCGTAGAAGCCAGCGCCTGTAAAATACCGACCGAGGCAGAGCTGGATTGGATGATCGCGGTCAAGACCGCGCCGGCCAGCACGCCGAGAATGGGGTTGGAAAACGCAATGAACAGATTGGTAAATGCGGGTACTTCCTTGAGGCCTGAAACGGCATCGGACATCGCATCCATACCGAACATGAGCGTAGCAAAGCCGAGCAGGATCATGCCCACGTCCTTTTTCTTATCGCTCTTGCAGAACATATAAAGGATAATGCCAATGAGTGCCAGGACGGGAGTAAAGCTGGTGGGCTTGAGCAGCTTAAGCCAGAGCGCATCTCCATCAATGCCGCCAAGGCTTAGGAGCCATGCGGTCACCGTGGTGCCCACATTGGCACCCATGATGACGTTAATGGCCTGGCGCAACGCCATCAGGCCCGAGTTAACAAAGCCGACCACCATGACCGTGGTCGCAGACGAGCTTTGAATAACGGCGGTAATGGCCAGACCGGTCAAAAAGCCGGCTGATCTTTTGGTGGTAAATTTGCCAAGCAACCCGCGCAGGCTGTTGCCGGCACGGCGCTCAAGCGATTCGCCCATCACGTTCATACCAAACAAAAAGAGGGCAAGACCGCCTACAAGTGCAAGTACGCTAAATAGATCCATTGATTTGTTTTTCTCCTTTTTCTTTTCACAACGTCTAACATCTGCCGTCTCGGGCTCTTGCCCGATCGGCGTTTTTTATATAAAGCCGCACGCGCGACGAATTGGTCTATCCCAAGAAAGCCAA
Organism: Clostridia bacterium; assembly: GCA_017462545.1. GTDB lineage: Bacteria > Bacillota > Clostridia > Oscillospirales > CAG-272 > UBA1740. The sequence goes on along the minus strand of JAFTQX010000044.1, from coordinate 43,482 downwards.
CTTTCGACAAATATATTTTATCACAAAGAAATTGAGAAAAAAACCCCTTGCGGCAAAATAATCCATCGGCATATTTGACAAAATTTTTACCGAGAAAAACCTTGTTTTTTGACAAGAAAAGCACCCGTAGCGATCGCCACGGGTGCTTGTTTTCTATTCGATAAGCCTTACAGCTTCAAAACGCCGGAAATAAAGCTGTCAATATCGCCGTAGAAGGCCTCGTCTGCCTCCGGGCTGCCGGTCATCAGATCTTCAGCCGGGAACACGAGCAAGGAAAGCTCTGCTGCCTCATAGGGCTTTTTTGTATTGTTCTTCATATCGCTTTCCTCCTTATACCGCTGCGGCATACGCCTCGGCAGCCGCGCCGTAATTATAGGTGGCGCGCGCCAGGAGAGCCATGGCCGTCAGCTCACCGTTTTCACCGGTCTTGTTCTGCATATTGCATGCGTATGTGTTCACACTGTAATAGGCGGTCTGTAAAACTGTACTCACTCTCCCCAATGCATTGACTGTACACAGTTCAAAAATGTAAAAGGTATCAAAATTCAACGCACTGATCCCATCACCAAGGAACGTATAGTAAGGAATCTCATCTGTAGGTTCTTGCAACTCAGAAAGCTTATAAAGAAGAACGTCTCCTGTATCATTGTTCGTTACACGAAGGGCAAAGTTTTTATCGGTATAGCCTTCTGCCGTAAACATAATATACAGCGCATTAATATTATTATAGTATACACCTGCACCAGCAAAGCCGTATTTTTCAGTAGAATCACCATCTGTCGGAATAGACCAATCGTCTGTGCTGAGTCCGGGATACGCACTCGCCGCAACGGCAAAGTCGGCATTGGCAAGCGTGGTCGTCTTATAATTGCGGTAGGTCTGCGCGGCGGCACCGTAGGCAAGCAGGTCGGCCGTCAGGGTGTTCAGCGCAGCCTTTTTGGCCTCGCTGATGCCAAGCGTGGCGGCATCCATGGCAACCACCTGATCGCAGTAGGCACGCACGCTAAAGCCGTCGTAGGTATCCAGCACCGTCTCGCCCAGCTTCAGCTCGGCCTTGATGTTATCACCCATGCACTGGGGCGCAACCTTCTCAAACGGGAAACGGTACAAGCCATTCGTCTCGGTAGCCACGGCATCTACCGTGGTGGTCTTCTCGTTCATGGTAAAGACCATCTGCGCATCGGTCTGACCGTTTGCCAGCGTGGCGTAGTAGTTGACCGTTACATCAGTACCAAGAGAAACGTCTGCCTTGGTGATCTCGGAGGCCAACTCCTTCACCGTGATCGTTGCACTGCCATCGGCAACGGCGACCTTTACGGGAACGGCATTAATCGTGTTCTCGGCAGAGACCTCAGCGGTCAGCGTGTAATCTGTCAGCGCAGCGCTCTCCAACGCCTTCAGCGTGATTACGACAACGATACCGTCTATCGTCACGTTCTGCGGCTCACCGGTTTGGGCGTTATTGTTGTACATGTTTACCTTCACGGTATTTGCAGAGGCGTCAAACATTGCGTTAGCAATCTGGGCAAACGGGGCAACCGATGCATCTACGGAAACGACATCAAATACCGTGGCATCGATCGCCATGTTGAACATAAGGGACCACAAACCGGGGTTGTTTACAAGCGCAACCGTCACGGTAAAGGTCTCACCGGGAGCTACCGTCGTCGCAGAGGGGGTCACCGTCAGAGCTGCAGCACCTTCCTCTTCGGTGGCCAGCACAGGCAGGCTGCAGGTAAACAGGCACAGCACGGCCAGCACCAGTGCCAAAAGCTTTTTACTGAATTTCATTCCTTTTCTCCTTTGAAAATAATCACCAGCAACATAACGAAACCGCATGAAAGGACATTTCCACAAGCCTATCATGGGGATTATATTATAGCACGGAAGTCTATTCCTGTCAACGCCTTCTTTTTTAGCCGATGCCAAGCACGCTGTCAATCGGCAGCTCGTTCTCCTCCTCGGGCGACATCGGGAAGTAGAACGGGTATTGCTCTGCGTTGTACAGATAGCGGAAGATGCAAAGCACATCGGCATTGGTGATATCACCATCTCCGTTCACGTCAGCCATCTCGGGCAGCGCGAGCGGATACTCTGCAGTATTATAAAGATAACGGAAGATACAAAGCACATCGGCATTGCTCACAATGCCATCCCCATTCACATCACCGGCGGTAGGCGTTAGTGCCGGCAGGTCTTCTGTTTTGGTCTCGCCGCAATCGGTACAGGTATAGGTCTTCTCACCAATCGAGCCAACCATGGGCGGGATGGTCACTTCGCCGTTATCCCAGCGGTGGTCGGCATACTCCACGCCATCGACATCGCCACAGGAGCATACGCGCTTGTGCTTCGCATCATCATGGGGCAGCCAATCCCCTTCAAACACATGGTCACCTGTTTTTTCGACCGGCACAATCTTTGTCTCACCGCAATCGGTGCAGGTGTAGAGCATCTCTCCCTCCTCGAAGTGCGTGGGAGGTGCGATCTCCTGCCCGGCATCCCAGCTGTGGGGGGCAAACTCCTGCTTGCTGCACGCGCAGGTGTGCACATGCTGCTCACTGTCATATCTTTCCCATTCGCCGTATTCGTGCGTATGCTCGATCAGCGTATAGGTCACGGTGGGATTCTCATAGATCATCCAAGTATTGGTATTGTGCTGACGCGTACGGAAGGAAATGACATCCCCCGCCGCCAGCGTAACGGCAATCGGAAACCCGCCCTGCCGCACGGCTGCCAGCGCATCCATGCTTACATCCGCCTCTGTATAGGTCGTCTCGCTTTGATAGACATACCAATCCGCGTCGCTCGGCCACACCTTGGTGCCGTTGATATAAATGGAAAATTCGTAGGCAATGTAATCTTCTGCCACGGCACCTTCACGGAGGCAGAGAATTTGATCGTAGTTGAGCACCGCTCTGCCGGTATGCTCGGCCGTGTAGCGGATCTCGTTTGTCAACGTGTCGGTCGGTTGACAGGCCGAAATGGCGATTTTGCCCGTGTGATTCGTCACATACAGGCCGCCGCCTGCGCCCCAAACAGCACCGGTCGTGCTGATGATGCCATATTCATCCATCACTGAAAAGGGCGTAAACGCACCGGTAGCGGTATCATAATTACCAACCTGCCAGCCGCCGTTTGAGGTTACGGTCTCGCTTTCGCTGTCATAGGTCGGCAGATTGCTCAAAAAAGCCGTCTTCTCACCAAATTCAAACGGGTCGAGCACCACTTCGTCATCCCCGCCGGCAGAAAGAACCGAAAGCGGCAGCAGCGCAGCCACCAGCAAGGTCGCCATCAGGGTACAAAGGATGCGTGCGAATACGTGTTTTTTCATATCGTTTACCCTCTTTTTGTAGTTTTCCCATGAAGGGGGCAGCCGCCTTTTTCGGCGAAAATACAAATATACATATTAATCATATCACCAAATGAATGATTTGTCAATATATGTGTATATAATTAAGTAGGATTTTGCCATCACAAAAAACTGAAAAAATTTTTGAAAAACCTCTTGACAAATCGCCATCTTTTGTGTAAAATAATTTTAGAACAATTCTAATTCTAAAAACGAGGAAGTATGACGAAGAATAAATCGCTTTTACTGGACATTATCCGCGCGGCACCGCGGCATATGACAGCGGAGCAGATCTTTCTTGCCGCCAAGGAGCAGCGGCCGGGCATTGCCATGGCTACTGTATACAACAATCTTGGTGCGCTGGTCGCCGAGGGGCTGATCCGCCGCTTGCACATTGTCGGGCAGGCTGATCGCTATGATCGCAACATTGACCAGCACGAGCATCTGGTATGTGACGGCTGCGGCAGGATCAGTGACGAGAAGTTTGAAGACTTCCTTGCCGAGCTTTCCAAGCAGGTGGGGGCAGCGGTCTCCTCTTACGAGCTGAATATGCACTACCTGTGTGCCGATTGCAGAAACGACCAATTATAAAAAACTTCATATATAAAAGGAGAAAAAAACATGGAACTCAAGGGATCGAAAACCGAAAAGAATCTGGCCACCGCATTTGCAGGCGAGAGCCAGGCAAGAAACAAGTACACCTACTTTGCATCGGTAGCAAGAAAGGAAGGCTACGAGCAGATCGCTGCCATCTTTGAGCAGACCGCCAACAACGAGAAGGAGCACGCCAAGATGTGGTTTAAGGCTCTTGGCGAGCTGGGCACCACCGCCGAGAACCTGCTGGCTGCTGCCGAGGGCGAGAACTACGAGTGGACGGATATGTACGACCAGTTTGCTCGCGAGGCCGAGGAAGAGGGCTTCACCCGTCTGGCATATCAGTTCCGCGCTGTTGCCGCCATTGAGAAGTCGCACGAGGAGCGTTATCGCGCCCTGCTCTCCAATGTTGAGATGCAGCAGGTATTTGAAAAGGCAGAAGAGACCATGTGGGAATGCTGCAACTGCGGTCACCTGGTGATCGGCAAAAAGGCCCCCGAGGTTTGCCCCGTTTGCGCACATCCGAAGAGCTACTTCGAGGTGCGCAAGGAAAACTATTAATCCCTCCAAAGAAAGAGCAGGAAGGCTACGGTCTTTCTGCTTTTTTGTAAAACGAAAAGGACAGAGAATTTTTCTCATTCTCTGTCCTTTTTTCTTAAAAAGCACGGGGCTTTTGCTATGTGCTTATTCTTCGATCTCCGGTTTTTTCTCTTTGTTAGAGAAATAGTTCAAAGCGAAAATGCACGCAATGATGATGGCGGTGATAATAAAGATGCCAACCATGCCAAAGAGCATGTACTTGAGCGATTGAATCGTATTCTCGAAGTTCATATCGTCCCTCCTTCATTAAAGCATAAAGCTGAGAATCAGACCGCCGGCAATGGCAGACGAGATCTGCCCGGCCACGTTCGCGCCTGCCGCATGCATGAGCAGGAAGTTCTGCGGATCCTCCTCAAGACCCATCTTGTGTACCACGCGAGAGGCCATGGGGAATGCCGAGATACCGGCTGCGCCGATCATGGGGTTGACCTTGTTCTTGGCAAACAGGTTGATGAGCTTGGCAAACATCACGCCGCCGATGATATCAAAGATAAAGGCAACGAGACCAAGGCAGATGATAACGAGGGTGGGCACGGTAACGAACTTATCCGCCTGCATCTGGAAGGCGATGGTGATACCGAGGAAGAGGGTGATGAGGTTGGCCAGCACCTTCTGCGCCGTCTCGGAAAGGGATTCCAGCACGCCACACTCACGAATAAGGTTACCGAACATCAAAAAGCCGACAAGCGAGGCAGCCTCCGGCGCGATACAGCCGGCAACGATGGTAACGGCGATCGGGAACAGGATCTTGGTGCTCTTCTTGACCTGGGTGGTCGAATAGGCCATGCGGATCTGCCGTTCCTTCTTGGTGGTGACCAGCTTGACAACCGGCGGAATGATCACCGGCACAAGTGCCATGTAGGAATAAGCGGCTACGGCGATAGCGCCTGCATACTGCGTGCCGAGGGCGTTTGCTACCTTGATTGAGGTAGGACCATCGGCTGCGCCGATAATGGCGATAGAGGCGGCATCCCTCAGCGTAAAGAAGTCCCAGCCGGCAAAGCCGCTTGCGTTAAACACGGGCATGGGAATGAGGGTTGCCATGGTAAAGGTGAAGAAAATACCGAACTGCGCTGCCGCGCCAAAGAGCATCAGCTTGGGGTTGGAGAGCAGCGGGGTGAAGTCGATCATGGCACCAATGCCGACAAACAGCAAAAGCGGGAACAGGTCGTTGGCGATACCGGCATTGTAGAGCACATGGATCGGCTCCAGCGCACCGGACATAGGCAGGTTGAGCAGAATAGCGCCAAAACCCATGGGCAGCAGGAGCGTAGGCTCCATATCCTTTTTAATGGCGAGGTAGATCAGAATGCCGCCAATGACCCACATCACGGGCTGACGCCAATCAAAGTTGGCAAGGTTGCCAAACACGTTGGTGAAAAATTCTTGCAGAAAATCCATTGTAGCTTATCCTTTCATCACTTTTCGTATACCGAGCGGTCAAGAATGCGTACATCGGGCAGCACGCGGTATTTTTCGGCATAGTCAAGGCCATAGCCGACAACGAATTCATCCGGCACCTCAAAGCCGAGGTAGTCGATATCCACCGGCGTTCTGCGCCGCTCCGGCTTGCTGAGCAGCGCACAAATGGCAATAGAGGCCGGCTCACGCGTGGCAAGCACCTCTTTTAAGTGGGCAAGCGTGGTGCCGCTGTCAACCATGTCCTCCACGATGACCACGTGACGGCCGTCGATATGACGGTCAAGATCCTTGATGATGCGTACGTAACCGGAGGAGGTGGTGCCGGCACCATAGCTGGAGATGGCCATAAAATCCATCTCTGCCTCAATCTGTAGCTTTTGCAGCAGGTCGGAGAAGAAGAAGATGCTTCCCTTCAGGATGCCGATAAAGAGCGGGTTTTTGCCCGCATAGTCACGGTTGAGCTCCTCGGCCAGCGCGGTGGTGCGGCGGTCGATCTCTTCCTTGCTGATCAAAACACGTTCAAACTCTGACATAGTGTCCCTCGTTTATGGTCGCTATTACAGATTGAGTCGGTTTACAGTTGCATACAGCGACTCGATATTCGCGCGGCGACGGGCACAGGCGGCCTGCATCTCGGCGATCTGCTCCTTGGTGAAGCGATCAAGATCGCCCTCCTTGAGCTTGTTCTTATACATACGGTCGAGAATGAGCGCGTAGTCGATGTCGACCGCGCAGATCTCATTGTTGACATCACAAATGACCTCGTTGGAGCGGCCGGCCAGCAGCTCGTCGACCGCAAACTCACCCATACGGGTAGCAAGCAGACGGTCACGCAGGCTGGGCACACCGCCGCGAATGACGTGCGCCAGACGCGCAAAGCGGGATTCCACGCCGGTTTCCTTCTCGATGCGGGTGGTCAGCTCCTCGCCAAAGGTAGAGCCAAGCCCCTCTGCCACGATCACGATGAAGTTACGCTTGCCGAGCGCGCGCGAGGTGCGGATCTTCTCGATCAGGGCAGCCTCATCAAAGGACAGCTCGGGCACGACAACACCGGTAGCACCGGTGGCAATGGCGGTCTGCAGGGCGATATCGCCTGCGTCACGCCCCATGACCTCTACCACGCTGCAGCGGGCATGCGACTCGCAGGTGTCGCGCAGGCGGTCGATCATCTCAATGGCGGTGTTCATCGCCGTATCAAAGCCGATGGTGTAATCGGTGGCGGTAATATCGTTATCAATGGTGCCGGGCAGACCGATGCAGGAAACGCCGTGGGCGGTCAGGTCGGTCGCACCGCGGAAGGTACCGTCGCCGCCGATGGCAACAATACCGTCAATGGCGTGGCGGCGGCAGGTCTCCAGTGCCGCGTCCATGCCCTCTTTGGTCTTAAAGAGAGGAGAACGAGCCGAGAACAGCACCGTGCCGCCGTGGTTGACGATGTTGGAAACATCACGCACGGTAAAATCCTTCACGTCATCATGGATCAGCCCCTCGTAGCCCGAGTAGATGCCTACCACCTGTACCCCGCTGGAGATCGCGGCACGGGCAACGGCGCGAATGGCCGCGTTCATGCCGGGCGCGTCCCCCCCAGAGGACAGAATACCAATTTTTCTGAAAACCTTCATTTTGTTTTTCCCCCTTGATTTATATGAGTCTTTTTGTTATTTCGTTGATCATGTGCAGCACAGCTGCCATACGCACGGCCTCTCGGTCGCCGGGCAGGTCAAGCGTCACCGTTTCGGTCTTTCCCGCTTGCGCAAGACCAAGGTAGACACGGCCAACGGGAATATCGGGCGTCCCTCCCCCCGGGCCTGCCAGCCCCGTGACCGAGACGGCAAGATCACTTCCCATCAGGCGCCGCGCGCCCTCTGCCATAGCGGCTGCCACAGGCGCGGAGACGGCGGTATATTGCGCAAGATCCTCCCGCGACACGGAAAGCACCTTTTCTTTTACTTCATTTACATAAGAGACCACGCCGCCAAAGAAGACGGCACTTGCCCCCGGCACATCCACCACCGACTTGGCAAACCAGCCCCCCGTGCAGGATTCTGCCGCCGAAAGCGTCAGTCCGCGTGCGCGCAGCAGGTCAACCAGCTCGCTTGCGGCTTGCTTGATATCATCCGTCAGCAAGGCGTACCTCCTTCAGCCGATCCAGCATGCGACGGGCGGCCGCGCTGACCGGCAGGCGACGCAAATAGGCAACAAAGAAGCGGCGGGGCGGAATCTGCTCTCGCAGGGGCAGACAAACCACACGCCCGGCATCAATCGCCTCACGGGCAAAATCCTCTGTCACCGCGCAAACACCAATGCCGCGCTCGGCAAATTCCATCAGCATGTCGCTGGTGGCAAGCTCGATCGCCGGCTCGGGAAAGCCCTCGCCAAGCCAAGCGGAAACATACCGTCGCGTGGAGGTTGCCCGCTCCAGCATGATGAGCGGATATTCTGCCAGATCCCGTTTCTCAACCACAGCCTGGTGCGCGATCTCAAACTCCTCGCTTGCGATAAACACGTCCCGAATCTCCCGTACCGGCACCAGCTCGAGATCCTCCGCCTCCGCTTCGGAAATCGGCCCGGAGATCACGCCAAAGTCGATCTGCCCCGCGCGCAAAGCCTCCAGGGTCTTGGGCGTAGAGGCACTGAGAACCTGCATCTGCACATCCGGATACCGCTGGCGAAAATCGGCAATGTAATCCAGCAGGAAGAAACGCAGCGTCATGTCCGAGGCGCCAATGCGCAGCATACCGCTGCGAAGACCGCCGAACTCGCGCAGCTTTTCCTCCCCCGCGCGGATAAAGGAGAAGCCCTTGGATACGTGATCGTAGAGCACCTGCCCCTCCGGTGTCAGGCGAACGCCGCGGTTGGTACGGAAAAAGAGGCGCACCTTGAGCGATCGTTCAAGCAACGCGATCTCGGCGCTGATGGCAGGCTGCGTGACATACAGGCGCTTTGCCGCGCCGGAAATGCTGCCGCATTCGGCCACCGCCAAAAAGCTCTCGTAATGGGCGATCGTATCGTTCATGCTCCCTCGTTCCGCCATAAAGCAGACAAATACATACAATTTGACTTTCTTATAGCAACATAAAAATATGAGATCATCTTATTATACATCACAAGAACAAAATTTACAATATCTAACAGCAAAAAAATTCACCGAAAAACAAATGCTTTTCTCATTTGCTTTTCGGTGAAGGAGGCATGGCACACGCCTTGCCGATGTACGGTTCTCTTTTCAACCGCCACGCTTACACAAAGCGGAAGGCGTAGAGATCCGCATCCTGCATGGTGATGCGGAACCGAACAGGCTTGCCTGCCAGAGCAGAAAGCGGTGCGGCAAAATCACAGGGGCGAGTAAGTGAGTTGCCAAAGAGGCGGCCTGTGTCATAGCCCTCTATGGCGTTGCCCTGCTCGTCAAGGATCTCTATGCGCAGATACCCCAACGCGGACGTGGCGAAATTGATCTGCAAGGCAGAGCCATCAAAGGTAAAGGGCTTCGTGATCAGGCTACCGCCCGCAAAATCGGCGCGGTAGGAGAAGAAGCCGTCCTTTCTGATCGTGTATCGCTCAAAGGAGGCGGGCTTGTAGGCCGGGTAGGTACCAACGTAGAGCGAGAGCTCGTTCGGCTCGTATTCAAAATCCGAGGCGGTCTCTACCATACCAACAGCAAAATAGCCGTCACCATAGGCCCAGTTGTCGGGGCGCTCAAGTCCGGGGGTGTAGAAGGCCTCCTTGGTGCGGATAAAGTGCTCGCCATCGCGCGAGGTCATCAGCATGGCCTCGGTTATGGCGGTGCCAAGACGCTCCTCGCACTTGCCCTCCAGCGCAATAGTACGGTTGCCGCCGAGATCGGAGAGGTATTTGAAATTCTGCTTATCAAGCGCGCGGTCGATATAGCGTGTGGGAATGGCAAGATACAGATCGGTCTCGGGGTACTTCATCACGCCGTTTGTATACAGCTGGATCTCGTCCTTGTCCGCCTCACCGTAGTCTAGGGGGATGGGCTCGGTCCAGTTTTCCATATCTGTGGAGTAGGAAATGCGTACGTCACGCACGTGGGGCTCGTTTTCAAAGGGGATCTTGTGCGCGGGGTCGGCGTTGTGCAGACCACGCAGATAGAGGGCGTAACGCCCCTTACGCTCGTCAAAAAAGCAGATGTTGAGCGAGTCAAAGCCGCCGGATGCCTTGACCAGATCCACCTCGTTGAAGTGGATGCCGTCCGCGCTGATGTAATAGCGCAGGCGGCGCGGCCCCTCGGGCGGCACCTCGCCTGCAAAGGCCTTGTATTTCTCCTCAGGCGGGCAATTCGGGTTTTCATCCAGCACGATGGAGAAATTGTCAATGACGTCATTGTCGATCTGCATAATGATGTTATTATGCTTGGAGCCGTTAAATTCAAACAGACCAAGGTCGGGACGGGTAAAGGTCTTGCCGTCCTCCGAGTAGGCAACGCACCAAACACCGTGCGCGTAATGACTGCTAAAGCCTTCCTTGCGCTCCGCGCCGCGGTAGTAGAAGCGGTATTTTTCGCCGTCAAAAAAGACCTTAGCATAGCAGCAGCAGGAGCCCTCCCAGGGCTGGTTGCATTCCATGATGCGGTTCTTGCGTACCGGGTGGTGCATCTGCACGCGAACATCGTTGCTGTTCTCCACGATACTCATATCCCAACAAAGCTCTTTGGGAAGAGAAGGGCCGTAATGTTTCATAAAATGACTCCTTTAGAACTGAAGTATGCTTTTATGGTAGCATATGGAAGGAGCAAAAACAATTTCCGCGCAGGACAAACCGCCGGTTTCATGTCCTTTCAGGAAAGGTGCGCTGTTAATAGACGAACTCACCCTGCATATATGGCTCGTGCCCGTGCCCGGTGATGGTGGACGGGTCTGCCAGCACGCGCTCAATGCTGCCATGACCGCCCTCCGCGCCCACAAGCAGAACATGCACCTCGGTCTCGGTGCCGTGGTTGCCGCCCATGGTCATGTCTTTAACGAGCGAGCAGAATTGTTTATCCGCGCGGAAGGCAACATGCTTGCCCTCTCGCGGGGAATACCACCAGCTAAAGCAGCTGTCCAGAACGCAGCGTGCGCTTTCGGTGGTGCGGAAGCCGTTTGCAAACTGATCGCTGTAGCAGTTGAGGAACCAGTTGTTGCTTTCGGCTACGCGGAAACCGCAGCTGTTTTCGTAATCGGTGTAATCCGAGGTGTAGAGCGGGTGAATGGCGCGGAACTGGTTACCCGCCGAATAGACATCCACCCCGATGAAGACATTCGCGATCCGCATCTTGGTAAAGGTGTTATCCCATCCCTCCACCAAGAGACCGATCGAATCAACGCCGCCCGTGCCGACAATATTCACGCCCGAGACATCCGCGTCGGACGAGCCGGCATTGGCACCGCGCTTGACATGAACGCCCACGCGGGTGTGCTTGATCGAGACGTCGCGAATGACGGTTTCTCGTCCGCCGTCAATCGAGATGCCGTTTGCGCGGCCGCAGCCGTCGATAATGCCGCCCTCAAAATAATAGTTGCTGCCCACGGTTTTAATATCGTTGGCTGCCTCCTTTGCCCCCAGGCGCACCATGGCCTCCTCACTCGACCAGTCGTCGGTCGCGCGCAGAATAGCGTAGGCCGAAAGGGAAAGGGATACGCTCTTTTTCGGCGCGGCGGGCGTTAAGATCGGCTTGCCGAGCAGGTACACGCCGTCCGGGAAATAGAGCGTGCGGTTGGGGTTTTCGTCAATCAGGCGTTGCAGGCTGTCTGCAACATCGGTCTTGCCGTCGGCCGGGATATAGTCGGTCACGGTCAGCATCGAAGAGGTGGTATTCATCGTATGTCTCCTTTGTTTGATGATGCCTCACAGGCACGGATAAAGGCATAAATCTCTCGTCCCAGCACGCTCTCGCCCTGCTCGTCCAGCTCGTTGCAGTAGCTGCAGTGGCTACCGTGCAAAATACGATGAAAGACCTTGCTTTGGTCATAGCCAAAGTGGCGCATGGAGGCCAGCACCAGCTCGGTCTGCTCGTGGCGGCACTCCATATCGTGATCCGAGATGAGGAACAGCATGGGCGCGTATTCCTTGGCAAGCCCGATGTAATAGAGAGGCGCGGCCTCGTCTACCACAATGCGGCGCGTATCCACCCCGCGCTCACGCAGGACGTTGAAATGCACGGTAGGCTGGCCCGCATCATGCACATAGCCGACAATATCGGCAGGAGAGAGCCCAACGGCGGTCAGATAGCGGTCATCAAAGCAGAGCATCATGCTGATGTAGCCGCCGGCAGAGGTGCCGCCGAGATACACGCGGCCCGAGCCGCCGTATTCCCCGATGTGGCCTTTCACCCAAGCGGCAGCCGCCGCAGCATCTACCAAAAAATCCGGGTAGGCGGCGTTGGGGTACATGCGATAATCTGCCGAGGCAACCGCGACGCCGTGCGCGCAAAGATGCTCGGCCATGATGCGAAACTCCTTTCGGCTGCCCGACTCCATCCCGCCGCCGTGAAAATACAAGAGCACAGGAAACCCCTCTCCCTCGGGCAAAAAGAGGTCAAGCATCCTCGCCGGGTGCTTTTCCTCGGTGTAATACAGGTCAAGCAGCGCCTTCATGCCTGCGTCTCCTTCTCCTTATCCAGGCGGTAGTTGCGTGCGTAGAGCACAAGGTCAGCCCCCACCATCAGGAAATTGAGAACATAGAAGACAAGAACATACCACTTGGCTGCGAACTCTGCCATATAGGCCTCGTTGAGCAGCTTGGAGGCAATGCCCGCGATGTAACCGACAAAGATCAGACAAAGAAAGGCCAGACTCTTGCCCTTTGTTGAGCGAGCCTTCCAGGATTTGACCACGTTCATCGGCCAAGAGGCACCAAAGCAGAGGATCATGGCAATTTCAGGAATTTCAGCCATACGGGAGCTCCTTTTCGTTTTTTCTCTATTCTACTGCAAAGAGAGAAAAAAGTCAAGCCTCCCTTACGCCTTTTCCACATAGAGAATGGCCACCGTCATATCGTCGTTCTGCGCCGCATGTGCGCGGGCGGCGTGAAGGATCCGATCGGTCATCACATCGGGCTCGTCCTCCCAACGGTCGGAGAGCAGCTCACACAGCCACAGCGCATCCTCCGGACTCTGGCTGACGCCATCCGAGAGCAAAATCACGCGATCGCCCGCCTGCAGGGGGAATTTGGTTTTTTCCACATCCACCTCATAGGGCATCCCCAGCGGCAGCCGACCGGCCGGAATGTGGAACAAGCTCTCCCCTCGCCGTACATACGAGGAGGCTGCGCCGCATTTGAGAAAGCAGGCGTTTCCGGTGAGCAGATCGATCTCGCACAGATCGACCGTGGCCGTGCACTCCCCCTCTCGCTCGGCAAGCAGCAGGTTCAGTGCCTCCAGCGCGCGCTTTTTTCCTGCCCCATCCCCCAGCACGCCGGAAAGAAAGGAGCCGCAGATCCCCGCTGTGATAGCCGCCTCACGGCCGCTGCCCATACCATCCGAGAGGAGCGCGTAGTACCGCCCCTCCTCATCCGAAAAGGTGGAAAAAACATCCCCGCTGACCTCACGCCCGCGGGCAACGCCCGCCGTATGCGCGCTGATCGCAAGCCGCCGCGCGGCGGTATAGCGCATATCGGTCACCCCGCCGCGCAGCGAAAGCACGGGGGCGGCAAACGTACAGCCGCAGACCTTCTCCAGCCGCGCACGCAGGGCGCGCTCCTCCGGGTGATCGGCCTCCCAGCGCACGCCGCTTGCCAGCAGCAGCCGCGCGCGGCTGCCAAATACCGAGACCTGCCGCGCGCCGGCCCCCATCTCCTCAAAAACGCGAAGGGCAGCAAGGGAGACAGCCGCATCCTCCCGCGCCTCACGCTCCTCGCGGGCGGCCGCATCCTGTAACAGCGCTGCCGTCATACGAAATTGCCCCTCAAGGATCTCGTTACGGTCACCGCGCACGCGGCCGTTTTCCATGCGCGGGCTGCCGCTTGCCAGCCGCGAAAAGACCTCGGCAAGCGAGGAAAAGGCATCGGCAAAGCGCACCATGCGCTGCCCGCCGGGTGCCATGGCACGCACAGCCGCCTGCGCGGCGTTGCGTGCACGCTCCCCCTCTGTCTCCCTTGCGCCGCGCAAGCGCGGCAGGGCATGTAAGAGCGGCCAGGCAACAGCCAGGCACACGCACAGCTCAGGCAAAAAGGAAAGCACAGCAGCCACCCCCGCCAGCACATAGGAAACAAGCCCCCCGGCGGCGGCCGCACCAAGCAGCGCGTAGCGCGCACCAAGGCGGGCGAGCAGACCGCCCGCCGCCGCCATGGCCAAAAAGGCAGGAAGATACACCACATTCACCGTAGAAAGACAGGCACCGAGTGCCGCAATGGCGGCCGCCGCACCGCCGCGCAGCAATCCCCACCGCTGCGGCAGCAGGAGACAAAAAAAGGCCGAGAGCGAAAAGGAAAGCGAAATGCCAAGCAGCGAGACCGTCTCTACCCCGCGCACCAAAGTAAAGGCAAGCGAGCCAAGCGAAAGCGAGAGCCACCAGTCGGCGGCGCGGCGAGGGCTTGTCTCCTCCTCCACCAAGCAGAAAAGGAGCGAGCGGTGATCGGTAAAATAGCCGAGGTATAGCATGCAAAAGGCCACCGGCAGCAGCAAAATGGCAGCTGCAAAGGCAAGCGAGGTGGCGGAAAGTCCCCCCGCGATCAGCTCATACACCGAGAGAAACAGCCCCGCCACACAGGCCGAGGCCGCACGCAGCGCCGCCTCCTCCTCAAAAAACTCCGCACAGGGCGACAAAAACCGCCCTGCCCCGCGCGGATAGGAAAGAAAAAGGCGCAGGCAAAGCAAAAAGAGATACACGACCGCGTAAGCATACCCCCTCTCCCCCAGCGAAAACGCCCCCAAAAGACCACCAAGAAAGGCAAAGGGAACACGCCTGTCCACCGCACAAAGATAGGCAATGGCAAAGGGATAGGCACCAAAAAGCGCGTGCGTACGCGCAAAAAGCAGGGAGACCAGCAGCGTCAGCGTGCTATAGATCACCGCTGCGCCGCGATTTTCGGCATGCGCCATCGTGTTATGGGCAAAAAAGCGGCGGTTGAACACCCCCACCGCACGGCGGGGCTCTTGTACATCCATGATCGTTTCCTCCGAATGAAATCGTGGTTCATTATAGCATGGGGAAAACGGGAATTTTGTCGCAAGGCGGCGGCAGACAGGGAAAGCTTGCTACTTATTTTTCTTTTCTCTGTACAAAATGAAAAAAGTATGCTATAATAGCGTTTGTATAAAACCGGTTTTGGAGGTATCTGACCATGAAACAGGAGCTTGATCTTACCGCGCTGCGCGCAAAAAAGGCCTTTCTTTGCGATATGGACGGCGTGATCTATCACGGCAACGAGCTGATCCCGCACGTTGACCGCTTTGTCCGCTGGCTGGAGCGGGAGGGCAAGGACTATCTCTTTCTCACCAACGGCTCGGGCAAATCCCCGCGTGAGCTTTCTGAAAAGCTGGCACGCATGGGGCTTTCTGTTTCCGAGGATCATTTCTATACCAGCGCGCTGGCTACCGCCTCCTTCCTTGCGGGGCAATGCCCCGGCGGCACCGCCTATGTCATCGGCGAGCCGGGCCTTGTCAACGCCATGTATGAGGCCGGCTTCAGCATGAACAGCCACGATCCCGATTATGTGGTCTTTGGCAAGAGCGGCTCGCTCAGCTATGCGGAGATCGAACGGGCTGTCAAGCTGGTCAACCGTGGTGCCAAGCTGATCGGCACCAACCCCGACCTGACCGACCCGGCAGAGGACGGCTTTGTGCCCGCCTGCCGTGCGCTGATCGCCCCCATTGAGCTGACCACCGGCAAAAAGGCCTATTACATCGGCAAGCCCAACCCGCTCATGATGCGCCACGGCCTCAAGCGGCTGAACTGTAGCCGCCGCGATGCCGCCATCATCGGTGACCGTATGGATACCGATATCATTGCGGGACTGGAAAGCGAGCTGGACACCGTGCTTGTGCTCTCGGGCGTCAGCTCGATGGAGACGGTACGGCAGTTCCCCTACCGCCCGAAATATATTCTAAACGACGTCGGCGATCTGGTCGAATGTGAGGACTAACCATCAACATGAGATCCCTTTTCAGAAAAATTGACCTTTCCTTTTATCGGGAGGCACTTGCCCTTGCGCTGCCCATCGCCTTTCAAAACCTGCTGACCTCCTGCGCCACCCTGATCGATACGGCCATGGTGGTTGGCCTTGGCAATGCTGAGACCTCGGCCATGGGCGTGGCGGCACGCTTTACCTTTCTTTTGAACATCGTTTGCTTCGGCATCTCCAGCGGCTGTGCCGCGCTGCTTTCGCAGTACTGGGGTGCCAAGGATCTGGAAAACACCCGCCGCTCTCTCGGCTTTGCCCTGATGGTGGCCATGATCTTTGGCCTTGTATACATGGGGGCTATGGCGCTCTTCCCCGAGCAGCTGCTCCGCATCTTCAATGATGACCCGCTGATCATTTCGCTTGCCGCCGGCTATATGCGCATGTTTGCCCCCGGCATTCCCTTTTTGGTCTTTTCCCAAATTCTTTGCGTAGCGTTGCGCGCGGTGCAAAACGTGCGCCTGCCGCTCATTTCCTCGGCCGTCTCGGTGGTAGTCAACACCTCACTCAACTATTGCTTCATCAACGGCCATTTCGGTTTCCCGCGTCTCGAGCTGCGTGGTGCAGCGCTGGCCTCGGCCATTGGCTGCGCGGTGCAAACGCTGATCATTCTGATCGCGCTGGTCGTCACCAAAAACCCCTTCCGCACCTCGCTTGGCAAGCTCTTTCGCTTTGACCGCCCCTTTTGCCGCAAGTACATCAAGGTTGCCTCGCCCGTTTTGCTGAATGAAACGATGTGGGGCATCGGCACCAACATCTACGCCATGGTGCTGGCACGACAGGGCACCGAAAATCACGCGGGATACACGCTGTATGAAAATATGCAGCAGCTCTTTTTCGTCTTCTTTGTCGGCATTTGCGGTGCCTGCTCCATCATGGTTGGCATGCGCATTGGCCGCGGCGACCACGAGGGCGGCTATCGCGCCGCCAAGCGTTTTGCGGTCATGACACCGATCATGGGTGTCATCCTCGGCACGATCCTCATTCTTGTACGCAACCCGCTGCTCTCCCTCTTTCCCGTGGAGACAGACGCGGCGCGCACGGTCGCCTCGCAATGCCTGCTCTTTTACGGCTTTTGGATCGCCATCCGCATGATTCCCTATACCATGATCTGCGGCATCTTCCGCGCGGGCGGTGACACCAAGGCAGGCTGCATTCTCGACCTTTTGGGGCTGTACGGCTTTGGCATTCCCGCCGTGCTGATCGTGGGTCTTCTCGTCAAGCCCACGCTCTTTGTCTGGCTCATCGTTGCCATGTTTGTCGGTGAAGATACCATCAAGGGCATTCTCTGCGTCCTCCACTTCCGCTCCCGCAGGTGGATCAAGCAGCTTACCAAAAAGGAAGACGCCCCCCAAATCAACGAATAATTTTTGAAAGGATATACAATCATGGATGCACGTATTCTTGCCACCGTAGGTGGCCAAAGCATTACCGAGGCGGATGTAGAGCTGTTTCTTGCCGGCCTTGGTCAGCGCGGCGAGGCTTACCGCTCCCCCGAGGGCAGAGCCGCCATTCTCGAGGAGCTGATCAACCGTCGCCTGTTCCTTCTGGAGGCAACACGCGGCCTCTTTGAAGCAGAGCCGGCCTTCAAGGCACAGCTCAAGCAGGCAAAGGAGACGCTGCTTGTCAGCTACGCCATGGAAAAGGCACTCTCCTCTGTCACCGTGAAGGATGATGAGGTAGAGAAGTTTTATGAAGAAAACAAGGATAAGCTGATGGGCGGCGACACCGTCAACGCCAGCCACATTTTGGTGGCCGATGAGGCAGAGGCTGCCCGTATCCGCGAGGAGATCGTCAGCGGTGCGATCAGCTTTGAGGAGGCTGCCGAGAAGTACAGCTCCTGCCCCTCGGGCAAGGAGGGCGGCAATCTTGGCGATTTCGGCCGTGGCCAGATGGTACCCGAGTTTGAAAACGCCTGCTTTGCCATGCAGGAGGGCGAGATCTCTGCCCCCGTGCAGACCCAGTTCGGCTATCACCTGATTCGCCTGAACGGCAAAAAGGCCGGCGAGATCGCGCCGCTGGATGCGGTACGCGACGAGCTGAAGGCAAAGCTGATGCGTGATAAGCAGCAGGCCGCCTATCAGAGCAAGGTCAACCAGCTCAAGATCCTCTTCCCCGTTGATAAATTCTAACGATCAGAGATGCAATGCCGCAGCGAAAATCGCTGCGGCATTTTTGCAAGCGTGTCCCCTCACGCGGTGGGGGACGGCGCCCACGATGTCCCACGCGGGAGACCTGCCCACGGTAAAAACAAAATTCTGCTTTTCCACCGTAGGGACCGGCGTCCTCGACGGTCCGCAGAAGCAATGCTTGCGCAAAGCTCGCTTATGAGCGTTGTCGATCCTTCCCCACGCCTACACGGATATAGAAATTCTGCCCGTTTTACGATCTCCGTTGATTTTACGGGTTTCGTTCGTTTTTTCGGACCGTCGAGGACGCCGTTCCCTACAGGCATACGTTTTATATGCCTTTTATGGCGTGGTTTTCTTTTTATAATGAAAGGCGGCACGAATGCCTCATGCCGCCTGTTTTCATCGTTTTCCGGTTTTTATTTCGCCGTGCTTTTGCTCATACGCCTCAATACAGTCCCGAATTAAAATCAAAATCTGACTGTTTGCACTTCTGCCCTCATAGTCGGCAATGACATGCAGCTTATCCAGCACCTCATCCTCAATTCGAATAGATAAACTTTTTGCAGCCATATTGACCTCATTTTCGACACGTTTTATATTTACTTTACACCCATTTTCGCTATTTTGTGACAAAAGGATGTAAAATATATCTAAAATGCATCTACGGAGGAAAATATGAAGCTTGCTATTATTGGTTCAAGAACATTAACCTTGGATATTGCGCCGTACATGCCGCAGGGCGTGACGGAAATCGTATCGGGCGGTGCCAAGGGCATCGACCGCCAAGCGGCCATATATGCCAAGGAGCATCACATCCCGATGACAGAATTTTTACCCGATTACGCCCGCTACGGCCGGGGTGCCCCACTCAAACGCAACTGTCAGATCGCAGACTATGCCGATGCAGCCTTGGCCTTTTGGGATGGAATTTCAAAAGGAACGCAGCACACGCTTTCTTTGTTAGAAAAGCAAGGCAATCCGGTAACAATCATCAAGATCAAAAAATAACCTATGGGGATTGGCTGTTGACAATCTTTTCTTTTCCGTGTATAAACCGTTTTCATCTCGTCAACACTATGGCTGTAATTTTCTTGAAAGGAACAACAAGAGATGGAAAAACAGACAAATCCCCTGAAAAACAGCCGTATCCTGTATATCTCCATAGTTGCGGTGCTTTGCGTGACCGCGATCATCATTGGTATTGTAGCCGCCACCAATCGTGCAAAGCCCTCGCCCGATGATGGCAGCACCACCCCGCCCCCCTCGTCCGGCACCCAGCAGCCTGAGGATGATGGCGGCAGCACGACCCCGCCGCCCGAGCAGCAAAAGCCGACCGAAAGCAAGCCAAGCTACCTTTGCCCGATTGCCGGCGTGGTAAACGCCAAGCACGATACCGAAACGCTGGTCTTCTCCTCCACCATGGGCGACTGGCGCATCCACACGGGCATTGATATTGCCACCTCGCTCGGCGAGACCGTACGCGCCAGCGCAGACGGCACGGTCAAGGAGGTCTGGGAGGATGTCATGATGGGCACCTGTGTCTCGATCGACCACGGCAATGATGTGGTGACCATCTACAAAAACCTGGACGAGGCCTTGCCCGAAACGATTGCCGCCGGCAAGACGGTGAAGGCGGGCGATGCCATCGGCGTGGTTGGCGAGAGCGCGCTGGAGGAGCTGGCCGAGGAGCCGCACCTGCACTTTGAAATGATGGTGAGCGGCGAGCCGGTAGATCCGCTTTCCTACCTTGCAGAGGAGAGCGTTTCTGCCTCCCTGACCTTTGATGAAGAGGTGTTTGAGGACTAAAAAACGGCGCGACCATGCGGTCGCGCCGTTTTTTTGCGCTTCGGTTAATCCTCTATCAGCAAATGATGCACGCCGTCAAGCGAGGCAGGCATGTGTGAAACGGCCAGCACGCCCTCGCCCAAGCCGTTTTGCGCGGCAATGGCAGCGCGGCTCTTGTGGTAGCGGGCAGCAACCGAGAAGAGGGTATCCTCCTCGCGCGGGTAGACCACATAGACGCGGTTGCCGCGGTGCTCTACGGGCAGGCTGCGATCCGGCTCGGCCTCGGCCAGCACCTGTCTTGTCTCATCCTCGTACGCCGAGAGTGCCAAGGCGATCTCGCAATCCACCGTAATGGCATTCTGCTCGATGCGGGCGCGCGCCGAGATCAGCTCCCCGTGGCAATCAAAGCGCGGCTGTGTGCCGGGCGCGGGGCGCAGCTCGGTCTCGATGCGGAAGGGCACCGCCACCTCGGCCGAAAGAAGCGGCATGGCTTCCTCCTCTGCCGCCGTCAGAATGGCCACGGTCAGCAGCTTGCCGCACACCACCGCGCGGCCACGCTCCACCTGCACGCTGTGGATCTCCATGCGACCGTCCGCATCCACCACCGTGGCGGCATTCTCGCAATCGCACTCGCTCCGCGCACGGCTGCCGCTGACGGTGTAATTGCCCATCACCGCACCAAGCGAGCGGGTGGCGGTCAGCGGTCGATAATGACAGGACATTTCATAATCGGTGGAATACAGATCGGAGACGGGATTGCAGATCTGCGTGCCCGTGGCACAGGCATCCACCTCGGCACTCACGGTAAAGACCAGGCTTCCGTTTTCCTCCCCCTCCCCGGGCAAAAGCTCCACCTCTGCCGCCAGCAAACGGCCATAGCCGATGCAGGAGGAACGCTCATTTGCCTCGGCGATCGGCACCAGCTGCTCAAACGGGATCTTTTCTCGCACGGCGTAGGGCAATCCCCCCTCCTCGTGCAAGAGACAGCGCACCCAGGCGTGGCCACGACAAAGGCAGCCGCCCTCCTGCGCGCGACACTCGCTGATCAGCAGGCTACCGCCCGCCCATACCGCCTCTGCCCCCACGGCAGGGCTATCCAGATGCACGGTGCTTGTCAGCGTAAAGGCACCCGAGGAGCCGCAGGCCTGCGTCATGCTCTCCATCCGCTCGCTCTGCTTTTCAAGCGAGGAGAGATCTTTCTCGCTGCCCATGCCGCGAATGACGGGGGCGACCTCCTCCTCTTGCCACAGGTGCACCAGATTGCGCACACGCGTGCGCAGCGACAGCTTGCGCGGGCCGGAGAGGCGGCAGGTCGTGTTCTCGACCATGCTGTCCACCGTGGGGGTGTACTCCCCCTCCTCCGGCAGCGGGTGGGAAAAATCATAATCGGCATCCAGCGTCACAGCCGCCAGCTTGCCCTCGCCGTCCGCATACAGGATGGTGTGCTGTACCGTGCCGGCAAACTCGGCGCGGCCGCCATTTTGATAGTGCCCGGCGGGCATGACCGTTGCACGCAGGTGTAGGATCTTGCGGATCTCGGGGCGATAGTCGGGCAGGGTGTATTCCCCCGCCGCCTCACACACAATCGGCTCCGGGCAGATGTCGTGCATCACCGTCTCCCGCTTCGGCTCTATCGCGTTCTCTTTGAATTCTTCACGCATAGGATTCTCCTTTTCTTTTCAGATGATTTTTCGTTTTCATTCTATGCGTATGGGGACAGGAATAGAACCCAATTGACAACCGGAGCGAAATATGCTACAATAAAAGCACCAATCCCGAAAGGAGAATTCTATGCAAAAACCGATGATAGAGAGAAATCGCAAGGCGGGCGAGAGCGTGGTCACCGCCCTGCGTATGCGCCACTTTGATGCGCACTACCGCGCCACGATGGAGGAGGCACTTGCCCTTGCCGAAAGCATGATCCCCGCTGACGCAGAGGTGACCTTTGGCGGGTCGATGACGGTACAGGACAGCGGTCTTATTTCTCGTCTTGCCGAGAAGGGCTGCGCCGTGTTTGACCGTGGCAGCGTGCCCGCCGCCGAGCGCGCGAAATTTGTCGAGGAGCACTTTTTTGCCGACTGGTTTCTTGGCTCTGTCAACGCCATGTCCGAGGACGGCGTGCTCTACAACATGGATGGCAACGGCAACCGTGTGGCATCCTACATCTACGGCCCGAAGAATGTGCTGCTGCTGGTTGGCATGAACAAGGTGGTACAAAACGAGCAGGCCGCCATTGCCCGCGTGCGCGGCCTTGCCGCCCCCACCAACGCGCAGCGCTTTGATATTGACACCCCCTGCCGCAAGACCGGCCGCTGTGCCGATTGCAAATCACCCGATTGCATTTGCGCCACCATGACCACCATGCGCCTCTGCCGCCCGGCCGGCCGCATTCACATCATTCTGGTAGGCGAGGATTGGGGATTTTAAGCCAAGAAAAAAAACGACCGCGATGCGGTCGTTTTTTTCTTTTGCTTTAGTTTACCGTTACCGTAACGGGTGCTGTGTAGATATACACCGCCATGTCGGTGTCATCGAGGGTCACCTTCATGCGGAACATCACGGTCGCCTCGCCTGCGGCCGTAGCCGAAAGCGTGCCGTTTGCGTAGGAAAGCGTCTCGTTGCCCGAGATGATGACCATCTCGGCCGCGCTCGTATCTGCCAGGTCACCGACGTAGGTGGTGGCCAGCAGGCCTACGCTTGTGCTGCCGCCGGCCGTGAGGCTATAGGAGGCAGCCGTTGTCTCCAGCGTGGAAACAACATCCGAAATACGATCTACCCAGTTCAGGCAGAGCGACCACGGCCCCTCTGCATAGGTGGCGTAGATGTGCTCATAGGCGTCGGGCGTCCACATAAAGGCGCCGATGCCACGATAGGCCAGCTTTTGCAGATTGTCGTAATCAAACTTGTCAAACTTGACAAAGTAGGCACTTTCATATGTGGTAGCCGTGTTGATCAGGCTCTCCAGGCTGTCCATAGAGCCCGAGATCACGGAGGTAGGAATCTCCGGCGCGTACTCACGCATCTTGGCGATCTGGTTCGTATAGAAGCAGCAAACACGGCACTGATCAACCATGTCGTACTCGCGGATCAGGTCTACCATGATCGGCACGAGATCGGTATCGCCGCACTTGATCTCAATATTGAGGATCATGTCGGTATCCTGGAAGGCGATCAGCACCTCCTCAAAGGTGGGAACGCGCTCCGGCTCGGCCTGGCTGTGGCTGTTTACCCACAGCGCCTTGATCTCTTCCAGCGTCATCTCGGCAACCTTGCCGGTGCCATCGGTGGTGCCGTCTACGTCTTCGTCGTGCATCAGAACGATGTAATCGTCCATCGTCAGGCGCACGTCAAACTCGACCAGTGTCGCACCGTTTTCCTGCGCCCACTTCATCGCGCCAATGGTATTGGCCTGCGTGGTGGGGTTGTAGGTGCTGCCCTGGTGACCGATGATCGGGATCACACGGTTGAGCGAGCCCTCGGCCCATAGGGTATCATTGCAGAGGCAAGCCTCCACCGTCTTACGATCGGTGGTCATGATGCCGCCGGCACCGGCGGTGACCAGACGAACAGTCTCGACATCGGTCGTGTTCTTCGCCTCATACCAGGCGATCATGTAACGATGGTTGAAGTAGTTGGAAAGCGCGGAGCTTGCCTGCTCCGGTGTGAAGAGGCAGACGTAGCTGGCGCAAAGCGAGGCATCCTTGACGATGGCGGCCATGTCAGCCTCATTCGCGATGGTGCGTGCGCGCGCATCCAGAATGCTGTGCAGCAGGGGCTTTGCCTCGCGCAGGGCATTAATGGTATCCTTGCTTGAGGAGAAAACAAACAGATCGGCATGCGTATTGCTTGCCAGATAAGTCTTCATCGCGTCGGTGCCGACATGATCAACATCCAGCACGGGAATGATCGTGCCACCAAGGGCGGTGAGCGCGTAGTCCAGCGTGGCGATCGGCTCGTTCTTTTCGTTGGTCACATACAGCGTGCCCTCGATCTCTGCCACACGCAGGAGCGCGTGGGAGGGAGACTGGCTCTGCAGCCGTCTCAGCTCGGCGCGGGTATTGACCGTCTGCATCAACGAGGGAACAACCAGCAGGTTGCTCTCAAGCTCGCGCACGTCAACATACTGCGTATGGTCGATCTCGGTGTTGTTCAGATCCTGATAATTCTGCGCGGCCTTGCCAAGCTCCACGATCGTCTCGGCCATGTTGTTCATCAGGGTGGCAGCAGCATCCGGGTTCTCGCCCTTGTACATACGGCAGGCATACGCGCCAACGCCGTAGGTCAGCAGATCGCTGATCAGCTCGCCGTTTGCGTATACGCCGAATGTCATGGCATCGGTATAATCCACCATGGGAATCTCGATCAGGATCTTATAATAGCGGCCGTTATCCACCGTGCCGCGGGAAACGATCGGCCACTCGCTCTCCACCGCTACGCCGTTTTCGTCAATCTGCTTGAGCGTGAGCGTGGTGTCAGAAAGATCCTTATCTGCATCGATCAGCAGCTTGATGGTCAGCACGTCGTTGAGCAGGAGCGTTGCGCCCTCCCAATGCATGATGGCACCTTCTGTTTCGGTGACACCGGCAGCCTGCTTGTAGCCGTTTTTGATGTTTTCGGGAATCGCCTGATCGGCAGTCGGCAGCTGGCTGTTTGCAAGATTGGCAGTGTTATAGCTAAAATAGTTCTGTGCGGCTGCGCCGTAGTTCAAGGTAGCCTTGGCAAGCCAGGTCGCTGCATCATTCGTGCCGATATACTTGCCGAGAATGGTAGCAAGCGTGGTCGTGCCGGAGGCATAGACATGCCCATCTGCCTTGTTCTTAAAGGAATAGGTGATCTCGTCCGTCATTTCCTTGGCGGCAATATCGGAAACCGTCCAGGCGGCGTCGACCGTCAGATCGTCATTGACCGTCTTCTTGGAGGGAGTTGCCGTCTCGCCGTTCAGGGTAACCTCCAGGCTCTTCAGAACCGTCTCGTTAGCGGCGGTGGCAAAAATGTTCAGGGCAAGGTCGGAGCCAAGCGAAACGCTGGCCTCAAAATCCGACATTTCCTCCCCGTCAGAGTAGAAGGTGATGATGGGATCGAGCGCGAGGTAGGCGTTTGCGTTGGATGGGTCATTTTCACGCACGCAAAGCTGTACAAGGTCCCCTGCCTTGGTGTAAACCTTGGCATCGGCAAGAGCGGCATTGAGGGCATCCACATCCGCATAGTTGCCCCACTTGGAAACATCGTTGCGCGTCGCGCCCTGCGGCCATACGGGCGTACCGTTGATCATGATGGAAACGTACATCTTATCAACGCCTTCGTAGGGCGTACCGGGAGTTCCGGCATTCTGGTAAACCACGGTATCGGTCGCCGCTTGGAAACCAACCAGGCCGCCGCCATCAGCGGGGATTTCGTAAGCATAGGCAAAGATGCCGCTCTGGGCGGTGTTACCCGGCAGACGGAAACGTACCGTGTCACCCAGGCTCTGAATAACCGTGCCCGCGTTCCATACACCCGGTTTCTCGTTGGCAATAAACCGATCAACCAAGGTCGCGTAGGTCGAACTGTTGGTCGTCCACTGCTGGTTCTTGGCCGTTTTGAAGGCGGTCGCGTTCAGCTCCAGCCCCCAGAAGGGGATCAGGTGATCGAGCACCTCGTATGCGCCGGTATTGACGTTAATAGCACCGCGCGACCAGCTACCGGTATAGGTGATCTTGCCGTTCTGCATCAGGTATTCTTTATAGGAAGCCTTGGCATCGGCACCGTCAGTCAGGCTGTTGGCGGTCAGGTAAGCGCTATATACCATCGGGAACGCGCCTACGGTGTAGGTGCCATCCTCGGTAAAGGTAGAGGTCTTCGGAATGTTGCTATAGTTAATGGTAATGTTCAGCTTGGTATCGTTGGCGCTGCCTGCCGTACCGCAGAAGTCGAGCGTCTTGCCGGGCTCTACGTCAAAATGCAGACCGGCCAGTGCCTCATTGAGGCCATCGGCAGAGGTGTTGCCCCATTCCCAGGTCTTGCTGTCAGAAAGGCTGGCGCCCTCCGGCCAGATGACTTGCCCGTCATACACGATGCACAGGCGCAGGTTGGAGGTAACGCTGGTGCCCGCATCAAAATACGGCTGCACCTGGCCACCCGCACCCGCGGGAACCGTCCAGCGGTAAACGAAGGTATCGGTATAATCATTAGAGGAACGAATGGTCTGCTGGCTCTTTTGGTACAGCACAACGCCGCTGTGCTGCCAGATGCCGCCGTAGGTGCTGACATCTGCCGTGTCTCTGATATATAGGTCGGTCAGATATTCGTAGCCCTTCGTGGTCGTGTACCAGGTCAGGTTGCTCCACGAGGTATCGGTGGTGTTGAACACGCCGTTGCCCGTAAAGGGAATGCGATAGGCAATCGGCTCAAAGGCACCGTTCGCGCCCGTGTAGCCGCCAACCTGCCAGCCGGTGGGGCTGCTCTGCGTCAGCTTACCACAGGTGAGCAGGTACTCGCGGTAAAGCTGACGATTTGCCTCGGTATCCGTTGCCGTCTCGGTCTCGGTGCCGGTCGTGACATTGGCATCCTTCCAAGCCGGGAACAGCTGGATGGTAGCGCTACGGGTGAATTTTTTATCTGCGCTGAAGGTGGTAGAGGAGATCGCCGTCTCGGCCGTCTCGCTCTCATAGGTGGAAATGGTAGGATTGAAGCCCATCTTGGGGTCAGAGCCGCTCTTTTCCGCAAGGCAGAATTGCACCACGTCACCCGCCTTGACCGTCAGGCGCAGGTCGGCAATGGCATTGTGCAGGGCAGAAATGGTGGTATATGTGCCCCAGGTGGTGCGGTCATTCAGCGTCGCGTTTTGCGGGAAGACGATCTTGTCATTGACGCGGATCATGACGTAAGCGTTGGCCACATTGGACTCATAGGTCGCACCGTTCATATCGCTGTCTGTTGCAGAGGTGGTCAGCGAAAGACCGATCATGCTGTCTGCCGGCACGGTGTAGGCAAAGGCACCAATACCGCTTTGCGCATTCGAGCCGGGGAAACGCAGAACAGACGAGCTGGCTTGTGACTGCAGCACGATATTGCTGGCACCCCAAATGCTTGCCGAGCCGTTGGAGAGATAGGTCTCCAGAAGCTGGGCAAAGCCGGAGGCAGTCGTATGCCAGTCAGCATGGGCAAAGGAGGCAATGTATTCTATTGGCTCATATGCGCCGTTGGCAATAACAGCACCGACCGACCAATTGCCGCTCCAGGCAACATTCTTGTTATTCAGCGCGTAAACGCGGTAGCCGTCCTTGGCTTCATCCCAGTTGGGATACAGCTTGGAGGGGGTGCCGATGGTCACCTTTCTATCGGTTGCGAAGGTGGTGGTAGAGGTCGCCTCGGTTGCGCTCGTGCTTGCGTAAGTATTGATCACCGGGTTCAGCGCGTACTTGGCATTGGCGGTGGTGTCATTCTTCTCGCACATGCAGAACTGCACCACATCCCCTGCCTTGACCTCCATGCGCAGGTCGGCCATGGCATTCCGCAGGGCGGTCATGGTAGAATAGTTCGCCCAGGTGGTGCGGTCATTGAGAGTAGCATTTTCCGGGAAAACGATCTTATCGTTCACGCGGATGATGACACAGTTGCCGGCCACGGCGGTCTCATAGGCCACGTCGGTATCAACCGCGCCCGCGGCCGCCGCCATAGAGAATCCGATCACGCCGTCTGCCTGCACGGTATAGCCGTAGGCGGCAATGGCGGGAACATTGCTCGTCACGCCCGGCATACGCACAACGCAAACACGGTCGCTCGACCAGAGAACAGCACCGGCCGCGCCCCAGATGTTGGTCGCGTTGCCGGAGAGGTACTGATCCAAAATGATCTCCATACCCGAGGCAGTCGTCTGCCACAGGCTGGAGCCGGAGGTAGCCTCCTTATTGATGCCAACAAACGGAATGTTGTATTCCTGCTTTTCATAGACACCGTTCGCTACGGCACCAAGCGACCATGCGCCGTGCCAGGTCACATTCTTGTTGGCCAGAACGTAAGAACGGTATGCGTCCTCCTCGCCGCCACTGCTGATCAAGCCGGAGGCAAGGTACTGCCCGTAGGTCATGGGCAGCTTGCTCTCGCTGAACGCAATATCATCGTACAGCGTGGTGGAGGAGCCTACATAGCCGAGCGTCCCCTTCTGCGCGGATGCCGCAAAGGGTAGCGCAGGAAGCAGAGGAACGAGCATGCAGGCAATCAAAACAAGTGAAAGCAGTTTCTTTTTCATAACTGTGTTCCTTTCCTTTTTATCAATACTGATAAAGATACAGATTTACTATACCACATCAACACAAATTTGTCAACTCAAATTCGGTTTTTTAGACAAAAAGTCTAAAACGAATACACGCAACCATCGTTTTGATACACCCGCGATTTTTACGTTCGCCTAAATTTTGTTACACCCAAATTGCAAACGTAGGGACCGGCCTCCCGGACGGTCCGCAAGGAGAAACGATGACGGCAAAACGGGCATAGCCATAAGCCTCCATCCGGGAGGGAGCCTACGATAGTAGAACAATGAAAAATTTTCATTTTTCTATTTTTCTTTCCTTCGTTCACCTAAATTTTGTTACACATAAAAGCGGCAAGCCTCGCGCACAATGAACAGTGAAAAATCTTGCAAGGAAAACGATTTGCGCCATGTAAATCCGGTTATGATATGAAAAAAGCAACGCCCTCCTTCTCTCTTCGGCTTCTTTCCCTTCTTCTTATTATATTATGTCTTCTACCCTCTGCCATCCTCCCCTGCGCGGCACAACCGATCGCCTTCTTCTTTCCTACGGAAAAAAAGGCGAGCACCGCAGAAAAAGCCCCACAAAGCATGATGCTGATTCCCGGCGGTCAGCCCTTTGGCGTGCGCATGCATACCGAGGGTGTGATGGTCGTCTCCCTCTCCGAGGTGGCCGTGGGCAGCAGAACCGTCTGCCCGGCGCGTGAGGCGGGCGTGCGCGTGCGGGATGTCATCCTCTCGGTCGGCGGCAAAAAAATTGCCGATGCCGAGGAGGTGACGGCAGCCATCCGCGCATCGGGCGGCAAGCCGCTTACGCTGGAAATACTGCGCGGTGAGGAAAAGCAGACCCTGACCATCACCCCCGTCAAAAGCGACAAAAGCGGCGAATACGCCTGCGGCATGTATATCCGCGATTCGGCCTCCGGCATCGGCACGGTGACCTTTATCCTGCCCGAGAGCGGCCTGTTTGGCGGACTTGGCCACGGCGTGTGCGACAGCGACACAGGCGCGCTGGTTCCCCTCTCGCGCGGCAACGTGCTCTCGGTCAAGATCAATGGAGCGGCGCGCGGCGAGGCGGGCAACCCGGGTGAGCTGCGCGGCAGCTTTACCGGTCGCCGCCTTGGCAGCATCGTCACCAACTGTGAATGCGGCGTGTTTGGCCTGCTTTCCGAGATTCCCGCCGGCAAATACCCCGCCATGCCGATCGCACACGCGGATGAGATCTGCGAGGGCGAGGCCACCATCCTTTGCACGCTGGGGGATGACGGCATTGGCGAATACAAGGTGGAGATTTCGGGGATCGACCACAGTGCACGCCCCACCAAATCCTTTACCGTGCACGTCACAGACGAGGCACTTCTTGCCCGCACCGGCGGCATCGTGCAGGGCATGAGCGGCTCCCCCATTATTCAAAACGGCCGCCTGATCGGCGCGGTAACGCACGTTCTTGTAGACGACCCCACCACCGGCTACGGCATCTTTATCGACAATATGCTCTCGCGCATGAAAATGCGCGAGGTGGCGTAGCAAGACGATGCCAACAAAACGGCAGGCAATATCCCATGAGATATTGCCTGCCGTTTATTCACGCATCTCAGCCAAATTGATGATCTCCTTTCCCATTTTTCTTGCATACTGCAGGGCGGCATATGCTCCGCCGCTCTCGTGCTCTACGTAGCAGACAAGGAGATCGCATTCTTCCACCATCCACCGATTTCTCTTGGTAATCGCACCCTTGGGATGTATACGAGAAAGACACGCAGGTATGAGAATGCTATCATAATATTGCTCATAATACGCTATATCCTTGTTCATGTACGGGAGAACCAACGTCATACAGCAGGCCTCTCTTCCAAAAGCCTTCTGTGCCGTCTTTACAACAGATGCGGCCAACAAATCAAATTCACCGTTACGGCCGAGATATACCTCTATATATAGCATATCTCGTATCCGTTCGCTCAAAACGGTATACAGCTTTTGCTCTACATCCCGATAAGCATCTATGCTTTTATGACCGAGCAAGGTAATTTTGTAAATATCCATCGTTCGCCTATTTCCTCTCCGACGCAAAATGTATGGGATTTGTTCCCACGCATCTTATATAATATCATTTTGCAGCCCACATTTCAACACAATTGCGGCTTTCAATCAAATATTTTTTGCCATGGTGTGGGGTACAATATTATATATAGAATGGAGGAAAGCAACATGGACGAACAAGCCTTTGCTATGCGCCTTGCGCGTCTGCGCGAGAAAAAAGGAGTTTCTGCCCGCGACATGAGTTTGTCGATCGGTCAGAATCCGGGATATATCAACAATATTGAAACGGGAAAATCCAAGCCCTCCATGGATGGCTTTTTCTTCATCTGCGAATACCTGGGCGTAACACCCGGCGAATTTTTTGATATGGAATCTGCCAATCCCTCCAAGCTCGACAGTATGATGAAGGACATGAAAAAGCTGAATGATCGGCAGCTTGAAATGATTGCCGCACTGATCAAGGATCTCATTAAAAAGCCATAACCATCTGCCTCTTTGCGCACGAGGGCGTTGCCATTTGCCATGCGGCATCTTCACGATACAACAAAATCAGCACGGCATACCACACAAGGTATGCCGTGCTTTGCTATCTATGTCCCCTTACATCAGCTTGCGGCAGCCATCCACCAGGTATTCCTGGCCGGAGACGTAGCTTGCCTCATCGCTTGCGAGGAAGAGCACCACGCTGGCGCATTCCTCCGGCGTGCCCTCACGGCCGGTAAAGGAGTGCTGCGTGTTTTTCTTGATGCCGTTGACATCAATGCTGCCGGGGGATACGCAGTTGACCGTCACGCCCTTGGGGGTGACCGCCTTGGCCAGCGCGCGCGTAAAGGAAATGATCGCGCCCTTGGTCATCGAATAATCGACAAAATAGCTCAAGCCGTAGTGCCCCGCCACCGAGCCGATGTTGACAATACGACCATAGCCGCGCGCCAGCATGCCGGGCAGCGCAGCGTGGCAGGCGTACATGGTGCCGAGGATGTTGATGTCGATCATCCTCTTCCAATCCTCCGACTTGCTCTCCACAAAATCGCTGACTGGGTAAATGCCCGCATTATTGATAAGAATGTCGATCTTGCCAAAGGTCTCCTCTGCCTGCTTGATCGCCGCGCGAACAGCCTCCTCACAGGCTACGTCCACGCGCAGAGGGAGCACCTGCGCACCAAGCGCCTCTGCCTCGCGCGCGGTGGCGGCAAGCGCCTCCTCGTTGATATCGCACAAAACGATCTTGGCGCCGCCCTTGGCCAGCCCCAGCGCGATAGCACGACCAATGCCACGAGCGGCACCGGTCAAGAAAGCCGTTTTTTCGGAAAAATCAAACATATTCGTTCTCCTTACCGTTTTTTGCTTTATTATACCGCCATCCCCCTTATATTGCAATGCTCAAAACAGAACAAAATTTAGCTAAAAGCATACAAAACGATTGCATAACAAGAGAAAGTGTGCTATCATAAAAGCAAAAAAGGTGTTTTATGGAACGCAGTCTACCCATTCTTCTCCGCTTTCTTTCTGCCATCCGCGTGCATGATCGGCAGGGCAACCGCATCTGTCAAAAGGGGCGCGATTGCGCGGTGTTCATTCTGCCGCTATGCGGCCGCATCCGCTTTACGCAGGGGGAGCACATCGTGATCGCCGATGCCACCACACCCATCTATATTCCGCGCGGTGCTGCCTACCTCAATGAGTGCCTGGAGGAGGCAGACAGCCTGCTTTTTAACATTTACGATACCGAAACCGTGCGGGAAATCACGCCGCTTTCGTCGGTAGAGGGCGAATGGGCGCTTTCGCTGTTTGCGCGCATCTGCGCCCGGCAGGCGCACAAGGATCGCCGCAGCGAGGCAGAAACGCTATCCCTGCTCTACCACCTGATGGGCGAGCTGTACCGCGAGGCACCGCCCTCGCGGGAGGACGCGCTGCTTGCCCCCGCGCTGGAGCTGATCGAGCAGCGGTTTGGCGACCCTGCCCTCTCACTTACGACATTGGCGGCCTGCTGCCACATCAGCCCCGCCTATCTTGGTCGCCTGTTTCGCGCTCACCTTGGCAAAACACCCTTTGCCTACCTGACCGGGGTGCGGATGACGCACGCGCGCGCCCTGCTTGCCGAGCACTACCCGGTGAGCGAGGTGGCCCGTGCAGTCGGCTATAGCGATATTTACCAGTTCAGCCGCGCCTTTAAGGCGGCCCTTGGCCTCTCCCCACGCGCCTACGCGGCGAAGAAGTAAAAGAGGGAAGAAATTTTCTTCCCTCTTTTTGTTTACGGTTATGCCAAAATGCGACAGCCCCTTTTATTGCATCAGCTCGTCGGTCAGACGAAGCACCTCGGGGGCGATCTTTTTGCGCGCGCGGCGCGTAACAAGCTGGTACATGGGATACGCCGCAGCCACCAGCGCGCCGCCAAGGATGCCAAGCGCAATGCCAAGCACCAGCGCCGGAATGTGCGAGAGGCCGAGCATGGCAGCAAGCTCGGACATGACAAGGCTCATCCCGAGACCCAGCAACAGCGCGCCAAGAATGCCGAAGATCAGCGAAACGGCCTGTGCCTTCTCGGTCACGCCGCGATCCAAGCGGCGCAGCCGCTCCAGCTTGCTTTCCTGTTTCTCCGCACGGCCGGCATATTTCTCGCGAATCCGCCTCAGCTCTGCCTGCTCGGCAGCCGAATAGGTGTATTGAAAGGTGTTGTTTTCATTCTTCTTTTCCATCAGTCGTTTCCTTTATTTGCATGCTTTGTAGTTGTTTGGTGCTTTGCAGGATCATATAGATCGCCATGGCCAAAATCAAGGCGGAAATGACACCACCGCTGATCCCCAGCAGCAGCCTGCGCGCCTCGGGCGCCATGCTGCCATCCCCAAAGGCGGTCAGCATGGTAGATTCCAGCGTCAGGAGCGACACGCATGCCGCCGCCAGGCTGATCGTCCGCGCGGCAGAATAGAGGGGACTTGACTGCCGCCGCAGATGGATGATCGCCACGCTGACGGCGGTAAAGGTATAGGCCGCCATGGCAATGGCCGTAATCTCATGGTGGTGAAAGCTCCTGTTCCAATACACCATAAAAAAGACCATCAAGGCAAGAGCCAGGTTCATTACCAAAAAGACGACGCCGCAGGCCCGATAGCGGACAAGCTCGGCACGCAGCCGCTCGCCGGGGGCATACTGCCGCGCGTGCCGCACCAAAAAGAACCGCATAAGGGCAAGGGAGGCATAGTAGGCGGCAAGCGAGTAAAACCAAAAGGATCTGTGGTACAGCCCAAGCCACAGCCAAAAGACCGCATAGGCGATGTTCAAGGCAAGGGAGCCGTACAGCGAGACCTTCATCCGCAGCGCTTCATCAGCAAACCAGCGTCTTGCATATTTGTTTTCATGCCGAAAGGCACGAAAAAACCGGATCAGATACGGAATCCGTATGCACCACACCGTTAAGACATAGGCCGAGAGGATATAGGAGAGGA
This sequence comes from Clostridia bacterium, assembly GCA_017462545.1. Classification (GTDB taxonomy): domain Bacteria; phylum Bacillota; class Clostridia; order Oscillospirales; family CAG-272; genus UBA1740. The sequence continues at coordinate 9,765 of JAFTQX010000044.1, read as the reverse complement.
TGGCCAAGACCGAGCCGCTGCCCGCATACACCATCGCGCAAACGAGCAGCACCACAGAAACCGGGGTCAGTAAAATCAGCAGGGCAAGCGGCAAAAAAAGGCAGGCTTTACCGAGGTTCTTTCGCTTCATCCATGCTCCTTTTGATCTTGACGGTAAAGGTCGTGCCCTCTCCAAGAGTACTCTCTACCCCAATCTCCCCTTGTAAAATATCCACCACGCGCTTGACAAGTGCCAGCCCCAGGCCGTTGCCCTGCGTGGCGCGTGAGCGGTCTCCCTGATAAAATTTTTCAAAGATATGCGCGCCCACCTCGGCCGTCATGCCGCAGCCGGTATCGCGCACGCGCACCACGGCATACGCCCCCTCTGTCGCAAGCGAGAGCGTGATACGCCCGCCGCGCTCGGTAAACTTAAAGGCGTTGGAGAGCAGATTGTTCCAAACAAGCGACAACAGCTCGCGGTCAGCGAAGACAAGCACCTCGTCGGCCAGATCGGTGTCGATCTCGATCTCGCGCTCCTCCCACACCTGCTCATACGGCAAAAGGCACTCACAAAGCTGCTCACCAAGGTCGTAGAACTCCTCCTTCGGATAGATCTGCTGATTTTCCAACCGATTGAGCTTGAGAATGTTGGTCATCATATCCGAGAGGCGGCGAGATGCCGTTGTCACCGCCTTGGCATACTCCATACGCTTTTCCTCCGAAAGGCCGGGGGTCTGCAGCAGCGTACCGTAATTTTGCATCACGGCAAGGGGGGTCTTCATCTCATGCGAGACGTTGGCCACAAAATCGGTGCGCAGCGTCTCCACGCCCGAAAGCTCCTCTGCCATCTGATTGATGCAGGAAATGATCTCGTTAAAGCGGTCGTCCGAAACCAATCTGGAAACCGGCTTCACCCGAACGCTGAAATCCCCCTGTACCATTTTTTCCACCGCGGCGGCAATATGCCGCACAGGCCGTGCAACCGTATAGCGACGGCGGAGCGCATCTGCTACCGTCAGCAGCAGGCTGATCAGCACCACGTTGAGAAAGGTCAGCTTGGCGGCCGCGCTGATGTTGTCATCGGTCAGCGTGATGCCCAGCTCTGCGCGTAGCACCGACAAAAACAGCAGCATGCAGCAGGTAATGACAAAGGCTACCAGCAAAAAGAAGGTGAAGTAGTGGTTGATCGCCCGCAGCACCCAGCGAAAACGCTGTTCCCTCTTCATTTGATCACCGCCTTGTAGCCAAGCCCGTGCACCGTGCTGATCTCAAAGCTGTCGCAGGCCGACAGCTTGGCGCGCAGCTTGGTCATATACACGTCCACCGTGCGGGTGCCCGTCTGCGTATCCGCATCCCAAAATTCATCCATCAGCTGCGTACGGGTAAAGGTCTTTTTGGGGTAGGAGAGCAGCTTGTACAGCAGATCAAACTCGCGCACCGTCAGCGCGATCTCTTCGCCCCGCCACGCGGCCGTTCGCTCGTCGGCATTCATGATGAAATCACCAATCTCCAGACGGCGGCTGGCCGCGATGCGCGCGCGGCGCAGCAGCGCCCCCACGCGCAACAGCAGCTCGTCCAGCTCGATGGGCTTGGTCATATAATCGTCAATCCCCAGCGCAAAGCCGCGCTGCTTGGCGCCAAGATCATCCCGCGCGGTCATAAAAAGAAGGGGAATATCCTCATTGAGTGAGCGCACGGTGCGGGCAAACTCAAAGCCGTCGATCCCCGGCATCATAATATCCGAAATAATCAGATCAAAGGTGGTCTTATACATCGCGTCGTAGGCCTCCTCGGCCCCCGGGCAGCCTGTCGGCGCATAGCCGTTTTGTGAAAGAAAGGAGCAGACCGAGCGATTGAGATCACGATCGTCCTCCACAACCAAAATTTTAAACATATGCATCCCCCTTCTGTTGCTTGACACTCTTATCATACCACATAAATATTAAAATTTTGTTTGTATTTGCTCTTTTTTGAAAAAATTACGGCAACGGCAAATATGCCGTTGCCGTAATTTTACTTCTTTTTGGCGGCCTCGCAGCGTGCCTCTGCCTCAGCCCGTCTCTCGTTCGCCGCAGCGATCTGCTCATCACGCTGCTTTTGCAGCATGGCCTTGCGCGTGTCAGGCTTGCCCATTGCCTTGGCCTCCTCCCATTGCGCCTTGGATTCTGCCTTTGCAGCGGCAAAATTGGCCTTGTCTACCTCGTGCTGTGCCTTGGTGCTCTCCTTCATATCGTGGAAGGCGTTTTTGAAAAAATTCTTAATGCTCATCACTGCTCCTCCTTCCGGGAAACGATCTCGTCGCTGAGTGCGATGATCTGCGGGGCAAACCTTTTTCTGCGGTTTTCCAGAATGCGCTTGTGCATGGGATAGGTCAAAAGTGCCATCACCAGACCAAGCACGCCAATGGCAATGCCGGGCACCATCATGTCACCAAGGCCAAGCTGCGTGGGCAGCTCGGTCATCACCAGGCTCATGCCACCCCCCATGATCAAGGCGCTGATGCTGCCAAATACGTAAGAAAATACGTTCACGGGACGCTTTACCTTGGCATCCAGCGCGCGAAGAGCCTCCAGCTCGGAGGGCTCGCTCTCCATATACTGCGTACGAATTTTTTGTGCGATAAATTTCTGATCGTTGGTATTCATGCTTGTTTCCTCCATGTTGTTTTGGTTTACGAGCATATTGTACCGCACATGTGTTTTCAATTGTTTTGCAAAATGTTTTTGTTTTGTTAATCCCGCGATTTTTTCAAAAAATCCTTTTCGCCCCCAAACCGATCACTGAAGGCGGCCACCTTGTCGTAAAGACAGACAAGCCAACCGCCCGCAGTAGCGGGCGGCTTGAGCGTCAGGGGAAACATATGATGCTTGATCATATCCCGCTGCATGGCGGTCAGGGTGGGGTATTTTTTCTCCGCGTTGCGCAAGGCACAGCCCGGGTGTTTGAACCAATGCAGCCGATGCGTGCGCGCACCCCCGTGCAGGTCGTATAAAAAGTAATCGTGCAGCAGCGCGCCGCGCACAAGCTCCCGCAGATCACACTTCATGCCGAAGCGCTTGTGGTGGCGGTAGCAGAGATAGGCAACCTTGACCGAATGGTCATAGACCGTGCCCCGCACATGGTGCCGATGTCCCTTCATCCTGCGAAACTCCTCCGAACGAAGGATATCACGAACAAGCAGCACAAATTCCTTCTCGCTTCTGTATTTTTTCATAGCATCGGCGCAAAAATTCTCACCACGGCACGCAGCATACGCGTGGGGAGCTTGACATGCAGATCGCTTGGCGTGATCTCGATGGATTTTGCCAGGGTCGCCTCGATATCGGCACGCAGATCTTGAATCGCACGGCACCGATACATCCACACGCCGTTTTCAAAATGGTGTACCAGACTGCGATAATCGAGGTTGATGGTGCCGATCATGGCATATTCGTCATCCGAAAGATAGCTCTTGGCGTGGATAAAGCCGGGCTCATACTCGTAGATGCGCACTCCTGCCTCCATCAGGCGGCGATAATAGCTGCGCGTGATGCCGAACACCAGCTTTTTATCCGGGATGTGCGGCACAATGATGCGCACATCTACCCCGCGCAGCGCGGCGTTTTCCATGCTTTGGCACAGGTCGTTATCCACGATCAGGTAGGGGGTGGTCATATACATATAGCGGTTGGCGCTGCTCAGCATATTCTGAATGACGCTTTTCCCGACACGGCGCGGGTAAAGCGGACGCGGGCCGTCCCCAAAGGGGATCAGATAGCCCCCCTCCTGCTGCGGGCAGGACGGATAGGCAGACGGCAGAGCGGGCGGCAGCTGCTTGACATTCATGCCGTAGTCGGAAAGAAAGAGCTTTGTCAGCTCCCATACTGCCTCCCCCTCCAGTCGGATGCCCGTATCCTTCCAATGCCCAAAGCGCGTGACGGCATTGATGTATTCGTCCGCAATATTCACGCCGCCCGTATAGCCGACCTTGCCGTCGATCACCAAGATTTTGCGGTGACTGCGGTTGTTGAACTCGCTATCCGCATTGCCGCGCAGGCGGGAAAAGGGCACCGCCTCGATCCCAAAGGAACGCAGAGCTTTGGCATAATTGCCGGGCAGGGTGCGCATACAGCCAATATCGTCGTACATCACGCGCACCACCACGCCGGCGGCGGCCTTTTTCTTGAGGATCTCCAAAATCGAGTTCCAGAACACCCCTTCCTCGATGATGAAGTATTCCATCAAAATAAAATGCTCGGCTGCCTCTAAATCGGGCAGCATGCGGCGGTGCATCTCTTCACCCAGCGAAAAGTAGGTCTGGCGCGTGCCCGTAAACAGATGCGCTCCCGCGATCTTGGTCAGCATACCGGCCTGCGCCGCCGCCACGGGGCTTTCGGCCGCCAAGGCCGCCATCTCGCCTGTCTCTTCCTTTTTGTATTCGTACCGCTCAAGCTCATCCAGCCGACGAACAAACTTTTTCTGCAGCTTGCGCGAGTAAAACATAAAATAGAGCATAAAGCCGGCAATCGGCAAAATCAGCACAAACAGCAGCCACGGCACCTTGTAATCAGGGTTATCATCCGAGGAGATGATCTTGACCACGCAAACGATCTCGGTCGCCCACGCCGCCATATAAAAGAAAGGAACATAATAGCAGAGCGTGGCCACGATCCCGATCACCGCCAAGACCTCGAGTGCCGAGATCAATACGGCAAAAATATAGCGCACGGGAATATACTCATACTCCCGCTCGATGGTCTTGTTCCCCGCCTTATATTGGAACTTTCGTTTCATGTGATCCTCCAAGCAACGTATTCCATACTACCATTTTAGCATTCCCCTGTTTGAAAAAGGTTTGCAAAATGTTTCTTTTTTGTTAAGATGGATGACAAAACAGGACTTTTGCCTCGGCAAAAGTCCTGTTTTCTTTTCACAATAAAAAGTTGTGTCCCGAAAGACACACCGAAAAAGCGCGTCTCTCAATTGTTGTCACACAACCTCCGTCTGCAAGTGATAGAGAAAAGAGAGAAACACTTTTTGCCAAGTGAATCTCTTACAGACATATTCAAGTTGTGTGACAAGTGTATGGTATCACAAAATGACGATTTTGTCAAGTGGAAAGTAGAGGAAAGAAATCGCCGTGGTTGCACAGGCATGATTCTTTGCGAGCAAACACGGGTTTCCCCAGCATTGTAAGAAGCCAGAGAAAAAGGCGGCGAGAAAACTCGCCGCCCATGATTATTTCTTTTTCTCCCATTCCTCCTGCTCGCTCTTCTTCTCCAGCCGAATCTCCCATTGAATAAGAAAGGTCATGGCCGCTCGAAGAAGGATGACCGCACCGAGGATGAGCAGCTCGTTCCAATCGCGCACGGTCAGCGTGCGCAGCAGCTCGCCGCCCAACTTAAACTCCAAGGCAAGCGCAATGCCCTCTGCCAGCTCCAGCCGCACGCGGCGATTCCTTTTCCAAAGCCCCCAAAGGGCCCGTCCAACCGAAAACAGGATCACGCCCACGCCGATCAACTCGATCAGCAGAACGGCATATTCGACAAACGCATCAAATACCTGTAAGATCTTCTCGTACATATGCCACCCCTCCGTCTTACTGCTTGCTTTTTGCGATCTGCTTGTTCAGCGTGTCAAGAAACTCGTTCAGCTCCAGATCCTCTCGCATGGGCAGCGAGATCGTTTCTCCCCCCGCGCGTTCGATCACCAGGCGAATATCCTTGACCGTAAAGCTCTTTTTGCCAAAAAAGAGGCTCCGCTCCTCCTCCTGTATGTGAAGCGAAAGGATCTCGGAAAATGCGATCTCCTCTGTCCATTCGCTCTTCTCCTCCTCAACAAGAGAAATCGTGCGGCTATTGACACAAAGCGCCTCGCGGAACGGATACAGGCGGGTCTTGGTAAAGAGAGAGGAGCGCAGCTTGCCGCTCTTATCCTGCCGCAGCATGACCCCCTCGCGATATTCGTAGCCGCTGACGGTATGCTTTTCAAGGCGCGCTTGCATCTTTTTCTCAAAATGCTTGTCATTCTCAACCGTCAGACCAAGATCCTCGGTCATGCGGGAGATGTACTCGTCAAGATCCTTCTCGTTTGACCGCGTGATCGAATTGTAGATAAAGAGAAAAGCGCCAAGCGGCAGACCAAAGGCCAACAGCAGATACGAGATCAACCCACGGCCAACGACATAGGAGATCGCCGCTGCCAGCATCAGCCCAAGGGCAACCAGGTTCATCAGCTCGCTTCTCTCAAAATAGTGCTTGTTATGCAATAGCTCCTTATTCGGTTTCACACTACTTCTCCTTTTTTCTTCATTATCATTATTATACCCCACACGCGCGATCCTGTCAATAGAAATCTGTTTCCCATCCGCTTGACAGACACCGCTCTCCTTTGCTATAATAAAAAAAAGACATACAGGAGCAATCTATGAAACAAATCCGTATTGCCCAGATCGGCACCAGCACCTACAGCCACGGCAACGAAATTTTCACCACGCTGAAGGAAAATCCCGATCTGTTTGAAATTGTGGGCTACGCGCTGCCTGAGGGCGAGCGCGAGCGTTTCCCTTGGCAGATGCAGGCCTTTGCGGGCTACCGTGAGATGACGGTAGAGGAGATCCTTTCGGATCCGAGCATCGAGGCGGTCACGATCGAGACCGAGGAGATCTACCTGACCAAATACGCCCGCATGGCGGCGGCAAGCGGCAAGCATATCCATATGGAAAAGCCGGGCGGCACCTGCCTTTCCGATTTTGAGGAGCTGATCTCCCTTGTCAAGCAAGCGGGCACAGTCTTCCATGTCGGCTATATGTATCGCTACAATCCCGCTATCCGCGACATTCTTTGTCGCGTGAAGGCGGGCGAGATCGGCGACGTGATCAGCGTAGAGGCGCATATGAGCGGCTGGCGAAACGAACAGCAGACCGCCTTTCTCTCCGCCTTCCCCGGCGGCATGATGTTCTTCCTTGGCTGCCACCTGATCGACCTGGTGCTGCAGCTGCAGGGAATGCCGAAAAAGATCTTCCCCTTTAACAAAGCAAGCGGTGTTTACGACCTGCCCTCCAAGGATTTCTCTATGGCACTCTTGGAATATGAGCACGGCGTTTCCTTTGTCAAGACCACGCAGGCCGAGCGCGGCGGCTTTTTGCGCCGCCAGCTGGTGGTTACCGGCACCAAGGGGCGCTTTGAGGTGCGCCCGCTTGAGATCAACGTAAGCTACCCGATGCAGCGCACCGAATACACCGTATGCAAGAGCGAGGATTGGAACGCCGAGGCCGAAAAGATCTCCCCCGCGCCCTACCACCGCTATCGCGACATGATACGCGCCTTTGCCGCCATGGTCAACGGCGAGCAGGAAAACCCCTACACCTACGACTACGAGCTTGCACTCTACAAAACGCTTCTTCGCTGCTGCGAATAATACAGCAAACCGGGCACACGATTTTCGTGTGCCCGGTTTCACTCTCTTCGTCTCTTATATGCCGTTGGTGTCACCCCGGTCTGCTTTTCAAAAAACACGGTAAAATACCCGGGCGAGGAAAAGCCCATCCGATCGGCCACCTTGGCGGCCGTCTCGCCGGCCGAGAGCAGGCGCGCGGCCTCTGCCGCGCGCAGCTTGGCGTAATAGTGCTTGGGGGAGGTGTTGGCGTATTGGCGAAAAAGCAGCTTCATATAGCTGACGCTGACATGGCAGCGTGCGCCAAGCTCCTCCAGCGAAAGCCCCTCGTACACCGTGTCATGCATCGCCCGCACCAGTGCCCGATAGACCTGCGCGCCCGCATCCGCAACCGGGCGATCATGCGGCTGCCCCTCGCGGCTGATGCGCAAAAGAAAGGCGGCAAGCCCCTCGGCGCACTCCTGACCAAGGCTCTCTTCGCCCGCAAGGAAGCGGGAGGCCAGCGCAAACAGGCGCAAAAACTCGCCGCACGCCTCCTCCCCCGGCGAAAAGACACCCTCCCACAGCCGACACGGCAGGCTTCCGCTGACCACCGCCGAAAGATTGAAAAAGCGTGGTGCGCTGCCGCGGTCACTCTTGATCCGGTGAAGCTCCATCGGTGCGTGAAAGATCATGTCTCCCCCGCGCATGCGGTAGACCTGCTCGTTTTCCACGACCTCTACGTTCCCCTCCTCCACATATACGATCTCCAAAAAATCGTGGCTCTCCCCCGCGAAGGTAAAATTGGAATCAAACTGCTGCGCCAGCGCGCAGCCAAGCCCCTGTATGGTAAAATCGCGCTCTACCGCGCGAAAGTAGGGGGCATAGTGCGGATTGTCTAAAATCATAATTTTTATACCTTTTTTCGTATTGAATTATGTTCTTTGGTGGTATATACTCATAGTATCATAGAAACATTTCATTGTCAAGAGGGAGGACAAGAATATGAAAGAAACCGTAAAGATCGGCTATGTAGGCCTTGGCCGCCGCGGCATGGCCATGCTGCGCGCCTGCTTTTCGCAAATGCCGGATGTGGAGATTCCGATCATTTGTGACCTGTATGATGACCGTCTGGAGGAGGGCTGCCGCGTATTGAAGGAAGCAGGCAAGCCTGCCCCTGTGATGACGCATGACTATGACGAGCTGGTAGCCAACCAGGACATTGATGCCGTGGTGATCATGACCGGCTGGCACGAGCACGTTGAGATGGCGGAAAAAGCCATGCTGGCCGGCAAGTATACCGGCGTAGAGGTCGGCTGTGCCTTTGACCTGAGCGAATGCTATCGCCTGATCGACGTATACGAAAAAACGGGCAGCCCGCTGATGATGCTGGAAAACTGCTGCTACGGCCGTGACGAGATGATGGCCCTGCGCCTAGTGCGCGAGGGGCTGTTTGGTGACGTGGTGCATTGCGACGGCGGCTATCACCACAACCTGCCCGAATGCGAGCTGTTTCTCAATATGGGCAAGGAGCCGCTGCACTATCGCCTTGCCTCTTACATCTCGCGCAACTGCGAGCAGTACCCCACCCATGAGCTGGGGCCGATTGCCAAGCTGCTCGGCATCAACCGTGGCAACCGCATGCTCACCCTCTCCTCCTTTGCCTCCAAATCGGGCGGGCTGAAGCAGGCGGCACGCGACATCTTGGGCGAGGATAGCCCCTACGCCAAGATCGACTACCGCCAGGGCGACATCATCACCACCGTCATCACCTGCGCAGGCGGCGAGACCATCCACCTGTGCCTGGACACCACCCTGCCCCGCCCCTATTACAGCCGCAACTTTACCGTGCGCGGCACGCGCGGCATGTACACCGAGGAGCGGCATGTTGTGTTCCTTGAGGGAATGCAGGAGCCTGTAGAAAACAATCTTGAGGAAATGCACGAAAAATATGACCACCCGCTGCACCGCGAATATGAGTCACACGGCACCAAGGGCGGCCATGGCGGCATTGACTGGCTGGTCAGCCGTGCCTTTGTAGAGAGCGTTAAGAACGGAACCAACACCCCCATCGACGCCTACGATACCGTTTCTTGGATGGCCATCGGCCCCCTCTCGGAAATGTCGATTGCGCGCGGCGGTGCCCCTGTGGATATCCCGGACTTCACGCGTGGCAAATGGATCAACCGTGAGCCGGTCGTTCGCTCTAAGTACTGCCTGGACGAGGTATGCGAGGACGCAAGCGTTTCGATCTTCCCGGGCGAGGAGTAAGGCACGGAGAAGAACAGGCAAAGTCATGACCACCGGCCGCGCCGGTGGCTTGCACTAGCCCCCTTGGGGCCTATTCCCAGCAGAGCCTATAGGCTCATAAAAGTCCGTCACGCGCATGACTTGCCCCACCGCCACAAATGTGGCAATTGTCACCGCCTCCCT
>JAFTQX010000043.1 GCA_017462545.1 Clostridia bacterium | reverse complement strand
GATACGGGTGCGGCCAGTTCAATGTGACCCATGCGCTCACGGCGCACCTTCTTGGTGGTGATTTCCACGCCACACTTTTCGCACTTGTGTACGCGGTCGCGCGGCAGAGAGTTAATGTGAGAGTTTTTATACTTGCCGCACATACAAGCGCCATCCTTGGTCGGGCCAAAGATGCGCTCGCAGAAGAGGCCGCCGGCCTCTGCCTTGAGCGTGCGGTAGTTGATGGTCTCGGGCTTGGTTACCTCGCCGTAGGACCACTCGCGGATCATTTCGGGGGAAGCGAGACCGATTTTGATCGAATTAAATTCTTTATTTGCCATGATTCGTCTCTCCTCCATTAATCGTTATAATCGTCGTTATAGTTGTCGTCGGCATCATCGTCAAGACCGTAGGTCTCGTCGATCACGTCGCCGTTCTCATCCTCAATGGTGAGGTCGCTGAGGTCGCCCTCTTCCAGACCGTTTTCACCAAGTGCCTCGTCAATGGCGGCGAGCTCTGCCTTATTGGAATAGGGCATGGGCTCCTCGTCGTTGCAGAGCGTGGAGAGCTGAATCTCCTCACCCTCCTGGTCAAGCACACGCACATCAAGTGCAAGCGCCTGCAGCTCCTTCACAAGCACCTTGAAGGACTCGGGCACGCCGGGCGTGGGGATATTCTGACCCTTGATGATCGCCTCGTATGCGCGGCGGCGACCCGTGATATCGTCAGACTTCACGGTCAAGATCTCCTGCAGCGTGTAAGCGGCGCCGTATGCCTCAAGAGCCCACACCTCCATCTCACCGAAGCGCTGGCCACCGAACTGGGCCTTACCGCCGAGAGGCTGCTGGGTAATGAGAGAGTACGGGCCGTTTGCACGGGCGTGGATCTTATCGTCAACCAGGTGATGGAGCTTGAGGTAGTACATAATACCGACCGTGACGGGGTTATCAAAAGGATCACCCGTGCGACCGTCGTAAAGAATGGTCTTACCGTCGATCACCTTGACCTTACCCTCGGCAATGAGAGCCGCGATACGATCGGCGTCGGCACGAACGTCATCCTCAACGCGCACGTAATCTCGCTTACCCTCCTCGTCGGTTACCTCGTAGAAGAGCTCCTTGCCGTCCACGTTCTCGCCGGGCAGGATCTTACGGGCCATGCCTGCCATACGCATGCATTCCATAATATCCTTCTCGTTGGCACCGTCGAACACGGGGGTCATGATCTTCCAACCGAGGTGGCGGGCAGCGATACCGAGGTGAACCTCAAGCACCTGACCGATGTTCATACGGGAAGGCACGCCCAGGGGGTTCAGCACGATATCCAGCGGCGTACCGTCGGGCAGGAAGGGCATATCCTCGGGGGGCAGAATGCGGGAAACAACGCCCTTGTTACCGTGGCGACCTGCCATTTTGTCACCAACCGAGATCTTACGCTTTTGCGCGATATACACGCGCACCTGCTTATTGACGCCTGCAGGCAGCTCGTCGCCGTTTTCGTGCGAGAAGACCTTTACGTCAACAACAATGCCGCTTTCGCCGTGAGGCAGACGGAGCGAGGTATCACGCACCTCTCTTGCCTTTTCGCCGAAAATGGCACGGAGCAATCTTTCCTCTGCGGTCAGCTCGGTCTCACCCTTCGGGGTGATCTTACCGACCAGAATGTCACCTGCGCGCACCTCGGTACCCTTCTTTACGATACCCTCTGCGTTCAGGTCCTTGAGGGCATCCTCACCGACGTTGGAGATCTCACGCGTGATCTCCTCCGGCCCGAGCTTGGTGTCTCGTGCGTCGTGGGTGTATTCCTCAATATGAAGCGACGTATACACGTCGTCGCGAACGAGGCGCTCGTTGAGAAGAACTGCGTCCTCGTAGTTGTAGCCTTCCCAGGTCATAAAGCCGATCAGCGCGTTCTTACCGAGGGAGATCTCACCGTTGGAGGTTGCAGGGCCATCCGCAATCACGCGGCCCTCCTCCACAACATCACCCTTGGCAACCACGGGGCGCTGGTTAAAGCAGGTGCCCTGGTTGGTGCGCTTGAACTTGATGAGCTGGTAAACGTCGCGCTCGCCGTTGTCAAGCACGATCTCGATCTTGTCGGCGTCAACGTAGTCAACGGTACCGGCACGCTTGGCGGTAATCACAACGCCGGAGTCAACTGCGGCCTTGTATTCCATACCCGTACCAACGATGGGCGAATCGGTTACCATCAGCGGCACGGCCTGCTTCTGCATGTTCGAGCCCATGAGTGCACGGGAGTTATCGTCGTTTTCAAGGAAGGGGATCATTGCGGTTGCCACGGAAACCACCATCTTGGGCGATACGTCCATGTAATCAACCTGGGAGGCCTCAACCTCGCGGATCTCATTCTTGTCACGCACGTTAACGATCTTGTTGATAAAGCGACCCTCGCTGTCAAGCGGCTCGTTTGCCTGTGCGATGATATAGCGATCCTCGACGTCTGCGGTCATGTACTCGACCTCGTCGGTGACGATTCCCTTCTCCTTGTCGTACTTGCGATAGGGCGCTTCGATGAAGCCGTAATCGCTGATACGCGCATAAGTGGTAAGGTAAGAGATCAGACCGATGTTGGGACCTTCGGGGGTCTCAATCGGGCACATACGGCCGTAATGCGTGTAGTGAACGTCACGCACGTCAAAGGAGGCACGGTCACGGGAAAGACCGCCCGGGCCAAGTGCCGAAAGACGACGCTTGTGCGTCAGCTCGGCCAAGGGGTTGTTCTGGTCCATGAACTGCGAGAGCTGCGAGGAGCCGAAGAACTCACGAATACCCGTAGCAATGGGACGGGTGTTGATGAGCATCTGGGGCGAGAGCTTGTCGCTATCCTGCGTAGCCATGCGGTCGGTGATGGTCTTGTTCATGCGGGAGAAGCCGATGCGAAGCTGGTTCTGCAGCTGCTCACCAACCGAACGGATGCGACGGTTGCCGAGATGGTCAATATCGTCGTACTGGCCAAGACCCTGATCGTGCATCAAGCCGAACATGTAGTTAATGGTTGCGAAAATGTCGTCCTTGGTAATGTGCTTGGGGCAAAGCTCTGCCATGCGGCGGCGCACCAAGGTCTTAAGGGTGTCCACGTCACCGTCGGCCTCCTCGATGATCTCGAGCAGAACGGGCGTGCGCACCTTCTCGTTGACGCCGCAATCCTTCAGGTCGTAGCCGAGAAGTGCTGCGGGTTCGATAGTGTTGTTGGAAAATACCTTGACCTGCTCGCCGCCCTCAAGCAAAACGGTCACGCCGTTGATGCCTGCGTTTTCAATGGCGATCGCATCCTCATGCGAAATGACCTTGCCTGCTTCAAAGACCACCTCGCCCGTAATGGGGCTGACGGCGGGCTCGGCCAGCTTTCTGCCCTCGATACGGCCGCTGAGTGCAACCTTTTTGTCGAACTTATAGCGACCTACGGGAGCAATGTCATAGCGACGGTTATCGAAGAGAATGTCGGAAAGCAGCTTTTGTGCGGCATCGACCATGGCGGGCTCACCGGGGCGGAGCTTTTTGTGGATCTCCTTGAGTGCCTCGTGTCCCGCAGAGGTGCGGTTATACTCAGCCAGCGTCTCGGACTCATCCTTATCGAAGGTGGCCTTCAGACGTGCCTCTTCACCGAAGATTGCGCAAATATCCTCGCGCGTTTCGATCTCCGGCTTGTCCCCAAGTGCACCGAGTGCACGGATAAACATGGTGATGGGGAGCTTGCGGTTTTTATCGATACGCACGTAAATGACACCGCTGTTATCGGTCTCATATTCGAGCCATGCGCCACGATACGGGATGATCTGCGCGGTATAGTTGCGCTTACCCATCTTGTCGATCTCGGAGGCATAATACATGCCGGGAGAACGGATGATCTGGGAAACGATAACGCGCTCTGCGCCGTTGATCACGAAGGTGCCGTTTTCGGTCATCAAGGGAATATCGCCCATGAAAATATCCGAATTCTGCACCTCACCCGTCTGCTTGTTGGTCAGACGAACGGTGACGCGCAGAGGGGCGGCGTAGTTGACGTCACGCTCTTTGCACTCTTCAACGGTGTACTTGGGTTTTTGATCGATCGAGTAGGAGAGAAACTCGATGGACAGATTGCCGGAGAAATCGGTGATCGGCGACACGTCACGCAAAACCTCGCCAAGGCCCTCCTCGAGGAACCATTTGAAGGATTTGGTCTGAACCTCCACAAGATTGGGAAGCTCCAGGTTGTAACGTGATTTGGAAAAACTCATTCTCTTGTTCTGACCGAGTTTTTGCTCTTTTACGTTGACCATTTGTTTTATCACTCCATTCATTGTTGTGTCCGCCAAAACGGAGGACCGAGAGTACCAAAACGCTTACATCTGCGCCGCCAGAATTCGCGCATACGCGTATATAATAGTTTTGATGCGAATTTTTGCCGAAGTCGCAAAAAGCGATAATTCAGCAATTATAATGCAGTTTAATATTATAGCAAAGCCCTCGCGCTTTGTCAATAGTTTTTTCAATATTTTTTAGAAGTTTTTTACTCTTTTGCAAAAAAAGATAAAAATTTTTTTCGTTTTTTTCAAAAAAACTCTTGCTTTTTGTTTTTTTGTGTGCTATCATATATGACTGTATGGACTTTTACGACGGCGCACCCTCTCAGGCGCGGTCGTTTAAACCGAAAAATTGTAAAAGGAGGGTGAACGATTATGCCGAACATTAAAAGTGCCAAAAAACGTGTAAAGGTTACCGAGACCAAAACCATGCAGAACAAGATCTTCCGCACGCAGATGAAAACTGCGATGAAGAAGTACGAGGCTGCTGTGGAGGCCGGTGATGCTGCACTCGCACAGGAGACCTACAAGGCAGCTGTAAAGAAGATCGATATGGCTGTTTCCCGTGGTATCATCCACAAGAACGCTGCTGCTCACAAGAAGAGCCAGTTTACCAAGAAGCTCAACGCAATGGCTTAATTGCCAAAAAAATACGGAGTGTCTTTAACCCGAGACACTCCGCTTTTTTATTTTTGTCTTGACGGCAGCGTGGAACAATGCTATAATTTTATGTGATTGAAAATACCGCGACCTAAGCGTCGGAAAGGAGTTGCGCGATGTATTACCGCAGTATCAGCGAGATGGTGGGAGGCACTCCCCTGCTCGAAGCTGTAAATTATAATAAGAATGAAGGGCTTGAGGCCAAAGTGCTCTTGAAGCTGGAGAGCTTTAACCCTGCGGGAAGCGCCAAGGATCGCGTAGCGCTTTGCATGATACTTGCCGCAGAAAACGAGGGGAAGCTCACACAAGGCGCCACCATCATTGAGCCGACCAGCGGCAACACCGGCATCGGGCTTGCCGCCATCGGCGTGCCGCGCGGCTACCGCGTGATTCTCACCATGCCCGACACCATGTCGATGGAGCGCCGCCGTCTGCTTGCAGCCTACGGTGCCGAGATCGTACTGACGCCCGGAAAGCTTGGCATGCAGGGGGCGATAGACAAGGCAACCGAGCTGGCAGCGGCAACGCCGGGCAGCTTTATTCCCTCTCAATTTGACAACCCCGCCAACCCCATGGCGCACCGTACCACCACGGGCCCCGAAATTTACGAGGATACCGACGGGCACGTGGATATCCTGGTAGCCGGTGTCGGCACGGGTGGCACGATCAGCGGTACCGCAAAATTTTTAAAGAGCAAAATCCCATCTCTCGTTGCCGTCGCCGCAGAGCCTGCCTCCTCCCCCCTTCTTTCGGGCGGAAAAGCGGGCGCGCACGGCCTGCAGGGCATTGGCGCAAACTTTGTGCCTGCCAACTTTGATCGCGACGCCGTGGATGAAATTTTGCCCGTAACAGAGGCACAGGCTTACGCTGCCGCGCGCAAGCTTGCCAAGTGCGAGGGGGTGCTGGTTGGCATTTCCTCGGGTGCGGCGCTCCACGCCGCCACGGTACTGGCAAGGCGCCCCGAAAACCGTGGCAAGGTGATCGTGGCGGTGCTGCCCGACGGCGGTGACAGATACCTTTCCACGCCGTTGTTTGCGGACTGAAGCAATCCCTCAATAACACACAACCAAAAAGGAGCAGACCGCGGTGGCGGTCTGCTCCTTTGTATTATTCGAATTTTTCACGGATGGCCTTAACATCGGCAAGCAATGGCTGTGCCTTGGTGGCACATTCATCGTATTCAAGCACACAGAGCCACATACAGGAGCCAAGCATTGGCCCTATACGGCGGATGATACGGTGATTTTCGCCGCAGAGCAGCAAAAACGGTACCTTTAAGTGCTTTTTCAATAGCAAGGAGGTGGCCATCAGCTCGATCTCCTGCTCGGGGTAGTCTGCCTTGGTAACGATCTTCACAATATCTGCGCCACGCGCTTGCTGCGCGAGTGCGATCTCCAAAATACGTGCCGGAGGCAGATATTTGTGTGTATGTGAGGACATCAGCACCTCCGCACCGCGCTCATGCAGTTCCTTAATCAGCTTTTTTTGCTTGCGAACCGCACGGGGATTATCGGTCAGCTCATCGGTGTGGGGGCAAAAAAGGTCGCCCATAACATCCACGAGCGTCGCTCCTGCCGCTGCGATCTCCAACATACCCGCAGCAAGCTCATCCTCGCTTTTGCCCTCATTTCCTCTGCCGCGATAGTGCGTGACGTAGGTCGGCAGCCCCTTGGCGGCGGCGAAAATGCGCTTGTAGGTTTCCTCTGTCTGCAATTCGGGCGCGAAGCGGCAGGTCTGAATGCCGAGCGCCTCGGCACCTGCGGGGATGGCCCTGCCGATCAGGGCAATCACCTCATCGGGCGTGTTTGCCTGCACCATGGTGGTAAGCATCGGCTGTTCCTTGCTTAAAAACGTTGCTTTCATCGGTCTTACCTCTTATTCTCCATCACATATCTGCCGCCATCCATCAAAATGGTGGTACCTGTGACCGAGCGCGCCTTGTCGGAGGCGAGATACAGCATCATATCCACGATCTCCTGCGGCTCGGCAGGATAACCCATCAGCGTTTTCATACCCGCCATACCCGGGCGCGTCATCACGGGACCGGGAGCAATACAGCAAGCACGAATACCGTAGGGTGCGCCCGCTTGTGCGAGTGACTTGACCGTGCCCGTCATCAAGGCGCTTTTTGAAGTAGCATACCCAATATTTCCGGCGCTTCCCTCCGCGCCCGTGATCGAGCCGAGGTGGATGATCACACCGCCCTGCTGCTTTGCCATCTGCTGCATCACGGCATGCTCAAAATAAATGACCGCCTTCAAATTCATATCGAGGCTGAAATCAATAGCGGCGATGGGCTGCTCAAAGAAATTTCTTTCCTTTAAGCCGAGAATGCGACGCTCAGCACCACCTGCACAGGGAATCAGTATGTCGATGCTACCAAACGCTTCTACCGCCGCATCACGGCAGGAAACCACCTGTTCGTATTTTGTGGCATCGGTATGGCAGCCGATCACGCGTTCGGTAATGGCGCGCACCTCGGCAACGGCAGCATGAAGGTCCTCTTCGTTGATATCAGCCAGCACGACATTGGCCCCCTCGCGTGCAAAGCATTTACCTGCAAGCAGACCCATACCTGAAGCGCCGCCCGTAATAAGAACGGTTTTATTCAAAAATTCCATATGTATCTCCCCTTAAATAATCTTCACATAACCGTTTTGCCCCGGCAGGATCGCGCCGTCGTGAGAAAGCAAAACGGTATATTTGTCGCTGCTGTAGGTGTTGACAAAATCAAAGCTTTTCCGAGGGTTGCAGGAAACGCCGGTGGGGCGGCGCTCCACAAGGCACGCGCGATCATAGCACTCATCACCCGAAATCACGTATTCCCTGCCCTCGTGCGCGAACGTCACAATCAAAGATCCCGCCGAATGGCCGCCCCATACCACGGCGCACACTTCTCCTATCCGACGGGTCTGCTCAAAGGGTGACACGTGCAGATTGGGGGGGAGAAGCCCTCGCTTTATCGCTTTCTCGTATTCGGGCAGCGACATATGCACGTTGGCATTGATGAAATAATGCACCGCCTCAATATGATCGTGGTGGGCGTGCGTGAGGATCACATCTGTAATGTCGGTCGGCGGCACGCCGCAGCGCGTGAGCGCCTCGGCGGGGGAGATGTGATGCTGCACGTCATACCCCGGCATAGCGTCACAACCGGCATCCACCAGAATTTTTTTGCCGTTGCATTCGATGAGATACAAAACAAGAGAAATGGGTACTTTTGTATCATCGCCCGCACTGTCGGCAAAGACCATGCGACGTGGCAAGGTCGTCTCGCCGTATTTGACGGCAGTTACCGAAAAACGGCTCACCAGGTCATCACAACCTTGCCTGCGCTCTTGCCGTCGCGCAGAAGCGCGTGTGCCTCGTTTGCTTCGGTGATCGGCATGACGCGCCAAATGGTGGGACGCACCTCACCGCTTTCCACCTTGGGCCAGATATCCCTCACGAGATTGGCAAGGATCTCCGCCTTAAAGGCAGGCGTCTTGCTGCGAAGCGTGGAACCGATGAGACGGATATTTTTCATGAACATGGTACGCATATTGACGGTGGAAAGGTCACCTGCGAGCGTGGCGATCATGATCCATTTACACATATACGCAACGTGCGGGAAGCATTCACCCACCTTGGCGCTGCCAAGGCAGTCGATGGCAAGATTGAGCGGATGCCCGGCCTCGGCCTCGCGCTTCAGCACATCCACAATATCCTCCTTTGAGGTATCCACCACCACATCGGCGTTCAGGTGCTTGATACTCTCGGCAACCTTTTCGTTTAAAACGGTGGTAATCACGCGCAATCCAAAGGCCTTTGCCATCGGAATGACCACGCTGGCAAGGCCGCTCGCGCCTGCGTGCATCAAAAAGGTCTGACCTGCCTTCGCGCCGCCCTCCACAAACAAGTTGAGATAGGCCGTGGCGAACGCCTCGGGAAGTGCGGCTGCCTCAACCATGGAGATCCCCTTCGGCAAGGGCATCATCATGCCCTCCTCCACGGCCACATACTCGGCATAGCCTCCGCCGCCGAGGAGTGCGCAAACCCGATCGCCCACGTGCCATTTGCCGTTTGCCTGTGCCTCCTTGGAAAGAGCTACGATCTCGCCTGCCACCTCAAGCCCCGGCCATTCGGGACAACCGGGAGGGGGCGGGTAATTGCCCTCCACCTGCATTAGATCTGCACGGTTTACTGCAGCTGCATGCACCTTAACCAGCACCTCGCCCGCCTTTAAGACGGGATCAGCCACCTCGGCCATGGAGAGCTTTTTATCATCGGTAATCACAATTGCTTTCATTGAAAGGACCTCCTGTTCTGTTTTACATTTTCATTGTAGCATATTGACTTCCCAAAAGGAAATATGTTATAATGCCAAAAAACAGAACTATTCTCTCACCAAGAAACGGAAAGGAGCTGCCATGCCGGATATTACCGCCGCCTCAAAGCTGGTTTTTTTCAAGGTCGAGCACTATCACTATACCGCGCATCACACCTTTGATACCTCCTGCCTGCCCCGCCCCCAATTTTGCCTTGGACTGGTGCTGGCGGGACACGCCGTTTATCACGATTGCACCCACAACGAGGACATTGCGGTCGCGGCGGGCGATCTGATTTTTGTGCCGATCGGCTCGCGATACATCTCGCGCTGGGAGGGTGATCCCGATATCTCTTATATCAGTATGCATTTTATCTTTGACTACCCCGCCGTTTTTACCAAGGCAAAAAATTTCAAGCTGCAAAAGATCACCCCGCCCGATTTTGAGGCAACCAAGTCCGTTTTTTTGCACGCACTTGAGAATTACGCAGCGGGCGAAGCGCAAAAGCTTGCCGTGCTCGGCAATTTTTACACCCTGCTTTCCGCACTTCTGCCGGGGCTGAAGGTAAGCAAAACGGGGGAGCTTGACGCCCGCATTTACCGCGCGTCCTCCTATATTGAGGAGCACTACCGCGAGGAAATACCGATAGGAAAGCTGGCCGAGGTGGCAAACATGAGCGTATCGCGATTTTTTCCCCTTTTCAGGCGTTCACTCGGAGTCTCACCCGTAGAATACATCAATCACTATCGCATCAACCGCGCCATCATTCTGCTGATGAGCCACGAGCGCTACGCCATTGAGGAGATCAGCGAAGCCACGGGCTTCCAATCGGCGGCGTACTTTAGACGCGTGTTCAAAAAAATGACCGGAAAATCTCCCCGCGATTACCGCGCCTGTGCCCCCGAGATATGATAAAACCGTGCAGCGCGGTGTGTGCTCCTCAACGGGAAACACACTACGTCTGCACGGCTTTTTTCTTGATAATATGTATCACAAGCCGGAGTATGCCAAGCGGCAGTAAAAGCAGCAGCCACAGGGGGTTCTTCAGCAACGACGGCAGAAGGATGGCAAGCACACCCGTCAGCCACCAGAGCCAACGCCATCGGCGCGGCAAAAGCAGCGCAGCAAGAAAGGAAAGGGCGAGGAGCGCCAGCAGCAGCGTGGCAAGCGTGGCCATCAGGGGTGTGAGATGCTGCCAATACGGCAACAGATCACCAACGGGGTCAATGCCGAAAAAGAGAAGTCCGTTCAGCAGCACAGTATAGCCAACGAACCAACACACACCAACGGGCAATATAAAGGCGGGAAAAGGCCGTTCCCCGCGCCCGCGCAAGATCAAGTACAGCGCACGCGCGTCAAGCACCAAAAGGCCGAGCGCGGCAAGGCAGACCGCCGCGTTATACCGCAGCGCCGACAACGCATCAAAGCGCAGCACACAAAGAAAGGCACGGGTACCGCCGCACAAGGGACAATAGAGCCGCAGCAAATCGTGCATAAAGCAATGGTAGCTCCCCGAGGGAAGCAGGTTCAAGGTGAGATAGCCGTACACGCCAAAGGCCAGCGCAACCGCCAAAACCAGAAAATGCATACGAATATAGGTTTTCAAACGCACACGCCCGCCCCCTTTCATACTGTTATCAGTATAGCACAACTTGAAAGCGAATGCAAGCGCAGAGGAGCTACGAAAAGAATTGTGCAAAGCCTATTGCATTTTTGTGCAAAATCGTATAAAATAAATATAACCGCATACCGAAACAACTCGACGAAAGGAGAGATCATATGAATTACGATCCGAACAGTCAAAATCATATTCCGAACGAGTCTAACACGACGCCCGAAAACGGCAACGATACTCCCATCGGTGCCGCCGAGAACGTCGGTGAACATAACGGCAACGCGCAAAAGCAGCAAGGCGCAGAGGCAGGTGGCGGCTGGCAATACGGTGCGCAAGCACAGTCGGGCTGGCAGTACGGCACCAATGCGCAAGGTGCCGGTAACGGTGCGCAAGGCGCCTACACGCAAAACGGCCCGCAATACGGTACGCAGGAGCATTCCGGCGGCAACTGGTATAGCGGCAGCGAGCAGTTTTATCAGCCGCACGCCTATCAGAACATGACGGTCTCCAATCACGACGCTTCCACCGCGCAGGTGCTCGGCATTGTAGGTTTGGTGCTTGCAGTCATTTGCTGCAGTCTGCCCGGTCTCATTCTCGGCATTCTTGCCATTCGCCGCGCAAACCATGCACGGCAGGAGCTTGGCTATTCCCTGCCCGATGCCAAGACGGGCTTTGTGTGCGGCGTGATCGCGGTAGTGGTCAGCTCAGTCTCCATGCTCATCCAGCTTCTGTATATTGTCATTGAAGTAATACTTGTCTTGAGCCTAATGTAATCACCATTCAAAAAAAGCAGCCGTTTCGACCTGTCGAAACGGCTGCTTTTTTGCCCGCGTCCCGCTGCAACATGGCGATTAACCGAGCAGCGAAAGGCTAAGCAGCAGATAGTAAAATATCAGATATGCCATGGCGGTGTGTGCAATGCGCTTATGGGTCTTGCGACGGAAGATCGTCAGCAAGAAGGCTACCACGTACGAGACCGTGGCACCGATCGAAACAGTCGTGATGAACGCGCGCATCACGGTATAGGCGGTAGAAAAGACCGCCGCACCGAAAAAGTATCCGATCAGCACGTGTACCAGCGCACACAGAGCCAGCACGGCAGAAAGCATCAACGGAAGCTCAACGTACAGCTTAACGGTCTCATGCTCCTCTTCCCCGTTTTGAGGACGTTTTCTGCGCAAATATTTGATAAACGACGAAATGCCGCCAAAGAGGAAAAACAGCGTCAGAAGTGCAAGACCGCCGCCGATGACCATGGCAAGCTTTTGATGATAGTAGAAGGGCACGGCAGAGTACACCGAACCGTCAGCGCCGAAAATGGCAACGACCTCGCCCTCGTCATCTGTGACAAAATGCCACAGGGGCTCGGTAGTATCCCCATCGGCATCGGCAAACACACCTCGCGCGATCTGCACCAGGCGCTGATCGGCAAAGGAAAGGGTGCTGTCGTCATTGACGCGAACACTTTTGGCGCTCATTGCGGTCAACAGCTTACCGCAGAAGGTACGCTGTTCGACAGCGGAGGGCGCATAGGTACCCCGCAGGGCTTTCAAGCCGAGCATATCCCCCTCAGGCAAAGACACGGAAGCATTGTCAGCCATCAAACGTGCCTGCGGCAAAGACAACAGCGTGCTATCCGCAGCATTGGTCAAAACCAGCATCATGCGGGAGCTTGTCGGCTCAAAAGCTACGCTGACACCGTGTGCTTTGGTGGCGGTGCGCATCGAATAAACCGTACCTCGAACATCAAATACACCCGCGCGCTCGGCAAAGATCCCTTCCGATGCGGTAGCAAGCAAAGCGGCCTTCGTATCCGCACGCATGAGAGCATGATTTGCACCGAGAAGCCAGGAAAAGTACAGGGCAAGATCCTGCGCCGTCGAAAGTGCGCCGCTTGCCGGATACAATGCCGCATAGCTTCTGCCGCTTTCCCCCGCTAAGTGAAACGAGCCCTCCACATCCTTGCCGTAACCGAGAGCCACGTTTTCCACACCCGTTTGTACAGAAGCGCACAACACGGTTTGCCTCATACCAAGCGGCGTCAGTACCTGCTCGCTCACAAATTGCTCATACGGCACGCCGGCAACCTGCTCTACCACAAAAGCGGCCAAGGCCATGCCAAACGGAGAATAGATGCAGGCGGTATCGGGTAATAGGATCTGCTGCGGCACATCGGCAAGCAGCGCAGCCTCCAGGGTATCAAAGCAATGCTCGGGCTTTTCGTAGCTCATATCGAGCAACCTCGCGCCAAAGCCCGCACGCCCCATCAAAAGCTGGCGCGTGGTCACAGGATAGTCAAGAGAAAGCGCAGAAATAAATTGCGCGGGAAGATAGGTGACAATATCGGCATCGGGATCAAGCCTCCCTTGCTCAATCAAAAGCCAGGCAGCCGTTGCGGTAAACAACGCGGAAAGATCTCCGATTTCAAACACCGTGTCGGCAGTAACCTGCGTTTTTTCGGGAACATTCGCATAGCCGAAGCCATCTTTTTTTAAGACGATGCCGCTTTCTATCACAACGACTGCGGCACCCGGCGTATCGACGCCAACGCTCTGCAGCACGGTCCGGTCGATCTCTGCCGAATCGGGAACCACGGAAGCCGTGGCAGCCGCCACCGGCAAAACCATGCCGATCAGGCAAGCAAACAGTAACAAAACAGTGACGATCTTTTTCACGCGCTTCTCTCCTTGTATACGATAATACTATTATTGTATCATATTTCTCTTGGATTTACAAGTTCCTTTTCCTTTTTCCACATCTCCTTTAAAAGCACGACCGCACATAGCGCAAACCGTGTCGGTAAAGGTCGTGCGCTATGTGCGGTCGTATGCATGGCGGGATCAATGCTTGTCCGCCCTTTGCCGGCGCCTCTTGCGGTAAAAAACCGCCGCGTGCACAAAAAGCAGGCCAAGCGGCACAAAGCCGATATAACCAAAGATAGGATAAAGAATTCCGATGAGCTCTTGAAAGCCGAAGAGTGCAAACCCAAAGGCAACCAAAGACGTCAAGAGTGTCACGGGAATGATAAAGCGTTTTTTGGCGGAAAATCTTTGCATCAGATATTCGCTCATGGCCGATTGCGAGGAAAGCCCCGCAGAAAAGATACCGACAATCAGCAAAGCGGCATAGATGGCACCTGCCACTCCGTGCAGCCGATTCGCCAATGCCAGCATCGGCATCGCTTCACTTGCCACTTCCGGAGCGGTGGCAATGGCCAGTATGATGATGCCGGCAAGCGAGCCGATCAAAAGTGCGCCGATCAGCGCGCCGCGGCGCGCCGTTCCTGCGTCCCGTACATTTTGCCCCAGCGGCACCAGGACAGGCAATGCGCAAAACAAGCTGAAAACGGCATACGTCACCGCATCAAAGGGCCAAATACCCGTTATTAATCCACCAACATCGACCAAAGGAAAGGAAAGACCGTCGGCGGCGAAAACCGCGACCAACGCAATCACGATCGTGGTGGGGACCAGCACGGGGATTACGTAAGAAAGAAAGCGAAGCAGTCCGCGCACCCCAAAAAGTGCGAGCGCAGACGACAGCAAGCAGAACGCCACGCTCCCCCACACGTGGGAAAGACCCGTTACCTGCGCAAAAAGCGAACCGAAGGCCGCCACGCAGAGCGTGTAGACCATAAAAACAAATACAATCTCAAAAACCGCTACCACGGCGCGTAAGGGCTTACAGTCAAACCATACCACGATGCGGTCCATGCGCGTCTCGCCACTATCGACTGCCAGCGAAAGGATCACCGCACCCGCCGCAAACAGGGAAACGGTTGCAAGCAGAAGCCCCGCAAAGCCCCACACGCCTGCGGAGGAAAAGAACTGAAAAAGCTCCTGCCCCGACAGATACCCTGCCCCGATGCAGCATCCGAGATAAGCAATGCCGATGCGAAAGGCGGAGGCATATGCGTATGTTGTGCGTTTATGGTGTTTCCCCATGAGTGGTCCCTCTTCTTCCCATAATGGTATCATACAGCATTTGCTCTGCTTGTTCAATCGTGTCTGCCGTCAAGGTAGCACCTGCGGCGCGTACGTGACCGCCGCCGCCAAAGCAGGCCGCCACGGCCGCCACATCAAAATCAACGTTGGCGCGTAAGGAAGCGCGGAAGCTCCCCTCCTTGGTGCCGCGAATGGCGGCAGCTACCTCAACACCCGCAACACAACGGGCAACGTCAATGAGTGTGCCGAGATTTTCCTCTGCCAAGCCCATCGATTGCTGCAGCTCATACGGGAAGGTGAGGATCGCTACCCTACCCCCGTCGTAAAAGTGCAAGCGTTCAAAGCCTGCCTTCTCGGCTCTCAGGTTGGCAAGCTGCTTGGTCTCAAAAAGCTGTCTGCAAAGGCTCGCGGCATCAATGCCGCTGCGCAGCAGGGCTGCCGCGCGCAAATGCGTGCCCTCGGTGGTGTTGGAATAGCGAAAGCCGCCCGTATCGGAGGCAATTGCCGCATAAAGCAGCTCCGAAACCCTTGGCGGCACATCTACACCCGATGCGGCAATCAGATCAAACACGATCTCGCCGCAGGAAGCGGCTTTCGGCAGCACCAGATGGTCGGCATAGGGCGTGCCGGTGCCGTGATGATCGATCATCAGCAAAAATCGCTCGCCATAGCGCTCAAAAAGAGCCCCCACCTGCCCGGGGGAGGCCGTATCGACCGAAACCACACGCGCATCGACAAGGTGTGCGGGAACGGTATCGACCAGCACACTCTCCTGCAGCCCCTTTGTTAAAAACGCGAGATGCTGCGGCACCTCATCGGCACAAACGCAATAAGCCTCGCTGCCCATGGCACGCAGCCAAAGCGAGAGCGCAAAGGCAGAGCCCACGGCATCGGCATCCGGTCTTGCGTGAAATAACACAAGCGTGGGAGCAGGCTGCCGTAAGAGCTCTACGACCTCCTGCACCGAAAGCGCGCGAAATTCAGTTTTCTTCATCGGTACCATCCTCCGCCTCTTCGCTGATCTCGATGGAATTCAGCAGCTTGGAGATATGCGCACCGTAGGCGATGGAGGTATCCTCCAAAAAGGTGAACTCGGGCGTGGCGCGCAGGTTAAGACGCTGTGCGACCTGACGGCGGATATATCCCGCGCAGGACTTGAGCCCCAAGTGCACATCCTTGGGGTTGCCGCGCATGGCAGAATAATACACCTTTGCATATTTGAGGTCGGGGGTCACGTCGACGCCGGTGATACTGATAAAGGCCTCGGACACGCGCGGATCCTTGACCTCGCGCATGATAGCGGCCAGCTCCTTTCTCATCTCGTCATTGATGCGACCTCTGCGATAATTTGCCATAATGTTTTCCTTTCCCAAGCGCTCGGGCTTGAAAAAGAGGGCTGCCGCAAGCGCGGGCAGCCCTCCGTTTTTCATCGATTATTGTGCGGCGTCCACAATAGCAGTGAACTTCTCGGCAACCAGCGAAGCGCCGCCGATCAGGCCACCGTCAACGTTGGGCTTTGCCAGCAGCTCGGCTGCATTCTTTTCGTTCATGGAGCCACCGTACTGAATGGTGGTAGCCTCGGCAACATCCTTGCCGTAGAGCTCTACGAGTACGTCACGAATGACGCCACAGGTCTCCTCTGCCTGCTCGGGCGTTGCGGTCAGACCCGTGCCGATTGCCCAAACGGGCTCGTAAGCGATCACGATGTTCTTCATCTCCTCGGCAGAAACGCCGGCAAGGTCAAGCTTGATCTGCATAGCGCACACCTCGTTGGTGATGCCTGCTACGCGCTGCTCCTTCACCTCACCCATGCAGAGGATCACACGCAGGCCTGCAGCAAGTGCAGCCTTGGTGCGAAGGTTTACGGTCTCGTCAGTCTCGCCGAAGTACTGACGGCGCTCGGAGTGGCCGATGATAACGGTATCAACGCCAATAGCCTTGAGCATCTCGGCGGAAACCTCACCGGTGTAAGCGCCCTTAGCGGCAAAGTGTACGTTCTCTGCACCGATGACGATGTTGGAGCCCTTTGCAGCCTCCATAGCGGCAGCGATGGTCACGTAGGGAGCACAGAAGATGATATCGCAGTTATCCTTGCCTGCGACCATGGGTTTGATCTCGTTGATAAATGCGGTCGCCTCAGCGGGGGTCATGTTCATTTTCCAGTTGCCGGCGATCACGGTTCTTCTCTTTGCAGGATTCATTGTCAATTCCTCTCTTATTTCGTAAATGGTGAATTAGAAATTACTTGTCAAGCAGGCAAGCAATGCCGGGCAGGGTCTTGCCCTCAAGGAACTCAAGGGAGGCACCGCCACCGGTGGAAACGTGGGTCATCTTATCGGCGAAGCCGAGCTTTTCAACAGCAGCTGCGGAGTCACCGCCGCCGATGATGGAGATCGCACCGCTCTCTGCAACAGCAGTAGCGATAGCCTTGGTACCGGATGCGAACTTATCCCACTCGGAAACGCCCATGGGGCCGTTCCAGACAACGGTGCCGGCATTCTTCAGCACGTCTGCGAACAGCGCCTGAGACTTGGGGCCGATATCCAAGCCCATCCAGCCGTCGGGAATGTTGTTGGAGTCAACCAGCATGCTCTCGGTATCGGGAGCGTAAGCCTTGCCCAGCTTGTTGTC
>JAFTQX010000042.1 GCA_017462545.1 Clostridia bacterium | reverse complement strand
GGTGTAAAGGTTGGTCGTATCGTTGGAGAGCGGGGCAACGTACGACTGCCCGTAAGCAAACGTGACGAGCCCGAGCTTGAATCTCGTACCGCTTCTCTGAATGACCGAATGAATAAATTCGTTTTTCTTATCCATATCGATATCGAGCTCTATCTGCGGACACTTATCTGCCAGATAGCGCGTAACACCATCAGACATCGAAAATTTTTCACCCGGGATCATCAAAATGATGCGGCCTTCCTTTTTAAAGACGCGCAACAGACGGCGAATTTCACCACGCAAGCGGACAACAGATTTCCCAAGGCTCTCGTCATGAACGAATTTTATCAGATGCCCGCCACGCGCACGAACGGAGGCAACCTCAAATTCCACCTGTGTCAAAGCGGTCTTGGTCTCAGGAAGCCCTTCCGGAATTTCAATGTGATAGACCTCATCAAACGTATATGTCATATCCTGTTGCATAAAATCAACTCCTTATTTTTGTTCGGAAGCATCTTCACTTTCCACATAAATTCGCCCATCATCTCCGGATTTCATGCTGCGCTTTCTCTTGACGCATTGCGAAATCCCTTCCACTCCGTCCAGAAACAGAACCACACCCAAGGCAATCACAACAATGTTGCGTATGGTAGAGGGAGCAATCAAAGAAAAAATACCGACCAAAACAACAACCACTGCCGTTAAAAAGGAAGAAAGCCAGCGTTTATTTCCTGTTTTTTTGATCCGCCACGCCCGCATGGCCTGGTACACCCCTCGCACCAAGATGAAAAGGCTCAAAAGCCATATAACGAATGAAAAAACCTCATCCGTCAAGAGAAAGGCCACCCCACCAAGGAAAAGCACCAGCACGCCAGCCACCACCAGCACGCGAAGCGGGCGCAAAGCGCCGTTGACGATCATCACAAGACCATAGCCAATGAGCACTGCGCCAACGACATACCCAAACATCTGTACGGCCATGGAGGGGAGCGCGATCAAAACGCAACCGATCAAAACGCGAAGGATTGCCCCGTAAAGCGGTGTTCCCCAATGTGACAGTTTCTTCATCCATGTATCCTTTCCATCAAACAACCTGAAAAATATAAAACTTCAAATACTCAGTTTCCGGCACGTTCCACAAAATCGGATGATCGGGAGACTGCTGACGCGCCTCAATCTGGCGCAGAGAGACACCCGCATCTGCCGCTGCATCATGCAGCATCTTGCGGAAGAGCGTTTCGGTCATAAAATGTGAGCAGGAACAGGTTGCCAAATAACCACCGCGCGGCAGCAGCTTCATCGCCTTCATATTGATCTCTTTGTATCCGCGCGTAGCATTCTTGACCGTACTGCTGCTTTTGGTAAAGGCAGGGGGATCAAGAATAATCAAATCATATTCTCGTTTTCCGTCTGCCGCCATGCCGGTCAGCAGATCGAACACATCTGTGCAGAGGAAGCTCATGCGCCCCTCTAACCCATTGCGCACCGCGTTGGCGCGCGCAAGCGCAATTGCATCAGCCGATACATCCACCGCCGTGACATGCATCGCGCCCGCCTGTGCGGCATTCAACGCAAAGGCACCCGTGTGCGTAAAGCAATCAAGCACCCGCTTGCCGGGGCAAAGCCTTGCCACGGCGGCACGGTTATACTTCTGATCGAGAAAAAATCCGGTCTTTTGGCCGTTGATATAATCGACATCATAGGTGATGCCGTTTTCGCAGATAGAGACATGGCCGTCAAGCGCATCGGCAAGACCGGGCATGGCATAAAACCCGGTATACTGCTGCATTCCCTCCAACTCACGAATAGCAACGTCATTTCGCTCATAGATCGCGCTGATACGCTCACCCATCTCGGAAAGCACCTTGATAAAAAGCGGAAATAGGATCGGTTTTCTCTTCTCCATGCCAAGCGAAAGCGTCTGTACGACCAACACATCGGCAAATCGATCAACCGTCAATCCCGGAAATTGATCAGCCTCACCAAAAATCAGGCGACAGTTGCCGAAGTCATCCCCCATCACAGTCTTGCGGTAGGCAAAGGCATACCGCACACGGCGTTCAAAAAAGGCCTCGTCAAATTTATCATTCGCGTTTCTTGAGAGAAGGCGCACTCGGATCTTGGAATGATCGTTGATAAAGCCGGTTCCCAAAAACTTCTTACCTTCGGTATATACATCTACCAGATCACCGTTTTCATATTCACCGATAAGCGCGGTGATCTCTTCCCCAAACACCCACGGATGTCCCCCTCGCAGGCTTTTTTCAGCCTTGCGTGTCACCGTTACATAGGGAAAATTCCGATTTTCCATCTTATTGTCTCCTTTGATTGGCAAAATCAAATACAACCTTGCCTTCCTCCAGCCGCAAGGCGGCATCAAACGGCTTGCCGTTTTTACTGATAAAACCTTCTATTTTGGCACTGCGCCCCTCCGAGAGCAGCAAACGCATGTTTGACGGAGAGATCACGCGACCGCAAATCGTCATATTCACCGAGAAACGGCAGCCTTTTTCTTTATAAGCATGGCAGCCATAGCCAAACGTGGTACGACGCACCTCACCACCGCACAGCGGGCAAATGCCTACCACTTCCCCAAAGAAACCAATATTTTGATCCTTTTCGGGCGGCATTGGCGTTTGGCAAAATACGGCAGCAATTTCATTTTCCGCCATTTTCACGCTATCATTGACCGTGATTTCGCCACGATACACCTTTTTCAATGCGCGGCCGAGCTCGGAGGTCTTATATTTATCCATGCTAATGCCAAGACGCATGATCGACTCGATCAAAAACGCGCCGCCCGGCAACAGCTTGTACACATCCTTTTCCAGCTTGATATACTCACTTTTTCTGGCATTGTCAATAATACCGGTGCGCGTTGCCTCTGTCCCCAGCTCAAGTCCCTCAAAGATGGCACGGTAATCCTCGGCATCGTTCTCAACGCCCCCATCCGCCTCCTTGCCGGCATCGGCTGCCGAGGCTTTTTCCTCCTTGAAGGGATTTTTGAGATAGTTGTTCAGCGTTTCAATGGTGTAATGGCGCGGCGGGGTTGTCTGCTTTTCCACAGGCTTGAAATCAATATTGACACAATCCCCCTTCTTCAGCTCCGGCAGCACCCTATCTTTCACAGAGGCCTCCTCGTATTTCGTCCATCCTTTTTCAAGAATGACGGTGCCACGCAGCGTAAACTCCTCCCATTTATCCACATTGATTTTGATCTCGGAACGTACACATACGCATGGTTCTGCGCAGAATACTGCCACAAAACGACGAAATACGGTTGAATAGACCAACTGCTCCTTGTCAGAGAGCTGCTCCTTTTTCGGGATGCGATAGGTGGGAGTGAGCGCAGAGTGCGACTCGATCTTGCTGTCATCAAAGATGGTTTTTCCATCCTTGAAGGTCACCGGATACCCAAGACCTTCGACGTTTTTCAGAATATCCTTGATCTTCCCCTTTTCGGCAGTAGCCAAATACTCCGAGTTGGTACGGGGATATGTAAGATACCCCTCCTCATACAGCTTTTGTACGATTTCCAAGCTCTCCTGCATGGACATTTTATATTTTTTACCAAGCAGATTTTGCAGCTTTGTTAAGGAGAACAGCTTGCCGGGGGAAAGAGAATCCTTCTTGTTTTTAACGGCAGTCACGGTGGCACCCACCGAATTGTAAAATGCCGCTGCCTTCTCGGCACGAGCGGCCTGCTCCTTGGGGAAACGAAGCTTGCTGTTCAGCTCGATCATCTCGCCCTTTGTTTCGGCACGGCTGGCGATAGAATAATAGGTCTGCGGAACGAAATGCTCAATGGCTTTGTCACGGTCATAGATCGCCTTGACAATCGGCACGATCACGCGACCGACTCGTAACAGGCTACCGGTTTTCAGCGTGGCATATCTTGTCAGGTTCACCCCGTAAAGCCAATCAATATAGGTGCGGGCAAAGCCCTCAGCCGCGAGATTCTCATACTCCTCCTCGGGATGCATATCTGCCGCGGCAGCGCGTACAGTCTCCGGGGTTTGATCGGGCAACCACAAGCGCAAAAGGGGCTTTTTTTCATGCAATGCGTGCGAAATGCACAGGCGCACGATAATTTCTCCCTCCCGATCGGCGTCTCCTGCGTTGACAATTGCCTCCACATCGGAACGGTTGCAAAGCATCTCGATGATACCGAACTGACGAGCAACGCCGGCATCCGGCTTTTTATCATCCGTCAGGCGCAGGCGAAAACGGAATTCATCCGGAAAGCATGGCAGATTGTCCATTGACCATCGGCCATCCGCCCTGCCGGGACGATATTCTTCAATATCCGCAAGAGAAAAGAGGTGACCAAAGGCCCAGGTGACAAGATACCCATTTCCTTCCAAATATCCGTCACGACGCGCGTTTGCGCCAAGCGCACCGGCAATATTGCGCGCCAAGCTCGGTTTTTCGGCAATAATCAGTTTCAAGGTCACCCCTCCCCTCTGTTGTAAGGCATGATAAAGAAAAAAGAAACGGGGAATGCCGTTTCCTTTTTCCATGCAGTACAATCACGCTTTGTTCTTTGTACCGGTTGTAGAAATCTGATCGATCGTCGTAGCGTCCGAATGCTCAATATGCTTCCACTTTACCTTCACGAAAACAGCAACGATATTGATCGGCACGCCGGTCATCATAAACAGCGGGAAGGTAAAGGCATATCGAATCTTTCTGCCCGTGCTGCCGTTGATTTTTTTCCACTCGGTGATGATCGTCAACAGACCAAGGAAAAAGTTCACCGCATAAATACTGCCAAGATACATGATAAAGGACTGCAGAAAATGGGAAAAATCATAACCGTCAACAAAGATCAGCGAATACACCATGGTAACCGCGGAAATGGCACCAAAAAATGCCAAAAGAATATTCGGCATAGTCGAGACGATCTCATCAAAGCAGGAGAACCCGCAGCGCTTGGTAAACATACCACGCAGCACCGCCCCACCGCGCTTGAAGAAGGCTTGAATGAAGCCCTTTGTCCAACGGATACGCTGGCTCCAGGATTGGCGGAATTTTGTGGGCTGCTCATCGTAAAAGATTGCGTCATGGCAGTAGCCGATGCGATCCCCCTTTGCGATGCGATCCATGGTAAATTCCAGATCCTCGGTCAACGTATAATACGGCCAACCGTCATTTTCATTGATGATATCGCGATGAACGAGAAAGCCGGTGCCGGAAACGGCACAGCTGCTATGTAAAATCATGCGTGCATTGTTCATATGGCGCGCTTCGCGCAGAAACATAACGCCATATCCTGCAGTAACCCAGTTGTGGCAGAAATTCTTGGAATTACGATAACTGGTAACAATCCGATACCCGTTTGAAAAAACAGTGTTCATTTGCCTGATGTAGTCGGGGGCAAGCAGATTGTCGGCATCAAAAACAAAATAACCATCATAATACTCTTCCCCCTTATCCTGACGCAAGCGAGTAAGAAGAGTATGCATCGCATAGCCCTTGCCTATCTTGGTGAGATCATGACGCTCATACACGATCGCGCCGGCAGCCTCTGCTACGGCAGCCGTTTGATCGGTACAGTTATCGGCCAGCAAATAGATATCAACGAGCTCTGAGGGGTAGTCTTGCTTTTTTATACTATCAATCAGCTGCGCGATCACATTCTCCTCATTTCTCGCGCAAATAAGCACAGCATAACGATGCTCCTTGGCGGTTGTAAAGCGCCGCGAAGAAAAAAGAACGGAGACGAGAATATATATATATTGATACGCTGAAAGCGCGCAAAACAAAAGCACGATCATGGAATTTAGGTTTGTAATCAGTTCTGCATCCATGCTTCAGCCTCCTTGTACATGTCATACAAATTCATTATAACACACAACCGGCAAAATGTCAATAGAAGAAAAGACAAACCCAACACGAAACAAAAAAGCTTCCCCTTGACAAACGGCAACTTTCTCGCTATAATAAATCATGGATTTTTGACAGGGAGCACATCATGAGAAAGTATATTGCCATATTCCTACTGATTGGTTGTTTGTTTTCTTCACTGACCGCCTGTGCGCCAAACGAAGAAAACACGCACATTCGTTTTACCATCAAAGCAGAGGCAACCACCATCGGCGAGGAGACGTTGCCGGACGTGCAGCACGAGATCTCCTTCCCGAAATCGGTGCTTGAAAAGCAGACCGTGATGTTTGCCATCCTGTACGCTTGTGATGCGCTGGGATATCCCTACGAGAGAGACGGAAAATATTACGAAATTCTGGTCAGCGTCGCCGGCCGTGCCAATCTTGCCGATTCTTTTTGGGTCATCGAGGCAACGGATGATGAGGGACACGTCATGCCGATCACAACGGACGATGAAATCGACAATATTGTTTCTCTTTCCCTGACTTACCAATCGCTGTCCTAAAAAACAATTTTTTCCAAGAAAAGAGGTGGGGCAAATGAGTTATGACAGTACGGGTGGTGCAATGCCGGTTCCTCGATGTAAGCAGGCATGTTCTTTGCTTCGCAAGGAGGCTCTTTTGCTCTGCCTTGAAGTATCTCCCGCTTATTTCGCTTTTTAATCCGGCCTTTGCATCCTTTTCATCATTACAAAACATGAAAAAGGAGACAAAAGATGGAAGAAATGATGAACTTGGCCGAAGAGGTCAAAGCACTGGTTGAGGAAAAACGTTTTTCCGAGCTGCGCGTTAAGCTTTGCGAATACAACCCCGCCGATATCGCCGAGGCATTCGGCGAGCTTGGCGAAAGCATCTTTTCGGTTGCCTACCGCCTGTTGCCTAAAGAAACGGCTGCCGAGGTGTTTGTGGATATGGATCCTTCCTATCAAAAAACACTCATCGACGTTTTCAGCGATTATGAACTGAAGCAGGTTTTGGAGGAGCTATATTTAGACGATACGGTCGATCTGATCGAAGAAATGCCTGCTAATGTCGTAAGCCGTATTTTGAGAAACTCCTCGTCTGCACAGCGCAAGACGATCAACGAGCTACTGAAATACCCCGATGATTGCGCCGGCAGCATCATGACGACGGAGTACGTCAACCTCAAGCAAGAAATGACCGTAGAAGATGCCGTAACGCACATTCGTCAGGTGGCAATCAATAGTGAAACGATCTA
The DNA here is from genome assembly GCA_017462545.1 of Clostridia bacterium. Taxonomy (GTDB): domain Bacteria; phylum Bacillota; class Clostridia; order Oscillospirales; family CAG-272; genus UBA1740. Next base: position 18,334 of record JAFTQX010000042.1, on the reverse strand, counting down.
TACCTGTTATGTCACAAGCCCCGGGCGCAAGCTGGTTGGTATTGTATCTGCCAAGGATCTGATGATCTCTCCGCTTTCTACAAAAGTGGAGGATATCATGGAGCAGAACGTCATTTTTGCCACAACCCATACCGACAAAGAAGAGGTTGCCAACATGTTTGGCAAATACGGTTTTCTTGCCCTGCCCGTTGTAGATACCGAGAATCGCATGGTTGGCATCATTACGGTCGATGATGCCATCGATGTCATCAAGGAGGAGGCAGAGGAAGACTTTACCAAGATGGCGGCGATGACCCCCTCCGAAACGCCATATCTGCGGACGTCTACCTTCTCTGTATGGAAGGCGCGCATCCCCTGGCTGATCATCCTGACGCTCTCCGCTACCTTTACCGGTATGATTATCTCCTCTTTTGAGGCATCCCTCAGCGCGTGCGTGGCACTCACCGCCTTTATCCCTATGCTGATGGGTACCGGCGGTAATTCGGGAAGTCAAGCATCGGTAACGGTGATCCGCGGTTTGTCTATGGGCGAGATACGCTTTGCAGACATTTTTCGTGTGATTTGGAAAGAAATTCGCGTTTCCCTGCTTTGCGCGGCAACGCTGGCTGCCGTAACTTATCTCAAGATTTTTCTGATCGATTATCTGCTGCTGCACTCCTTGGAAAGCAGCGAAATGTTAACGGTTCCGATCGTTGTATGCATGACGATGGCTGTTACCGTCATCTGCGCGAAGCTGATTGGTTGCATTCTTCCCATTCTTGCTAAAAAAATCGGCTTTGACCCCGCTGTCATGGCTGCCCCGTTTATCACAACCATTGTAGACGCACTTTCTCTTGTGGTCTATTTTGCAATCGCTACCTCAATCATTCCGGGGTTATCTTGACAAAACAGCCCGCCGGCCTGATGCCGACGGGCTGTTTTTATATTGGCCTGCGACCTTCCAGCGCACGATGAAGTGTTACCTCATCGGCGTATTCCAGATCTCCGCCAACAGGAATACCGTAAGCCAAACGGCTAACGGTGATATTCATAGGCTTAAGAAGGCGAGAAAGATACATGGCCGTTGCCTCCCCCTCCACGGTCGGGTTCGTCGCGACGATCACCTCTTGCACGGTCGTATCCGAAAGGCGACTGAGCAACTCGCGAATATGTAACCGCTCCGGGCCTACGCCGTTCATGGGAGACAAAGCACCTCCCAGCACATGATAGGTACCGCGATAGTCATGCACGCGCTCCAACGCGAGCACCGCTTTGGCATCCTCTACCACACAAATCACGCTGTGGTCCCGCGCCTCATCTGCACAGATATCACAAAGATTTTCCGTAGATATATTGCAGCAGCACTCGCAAAGATGGATATCTTTTTTGGCGCGCAGGATTGCTGTTGCAAAGGCGGCCGCCTCTTCGTCAGTAAACTCCATCACCGAAAAAGCCAACCGAACCGCCGTTTTGCCGCCAATCCCCGGCAGACGGCGAAACTGATCTACCAAATCCTGTAGTGGGGCAACAAAATCTGCCATATCAGAACATCCCCGGCATACCCGGAATATTCATCTGCCCGGTAATTTTCGCCATTTCTTCATTCGCAGTGTCTTCTACCTTGCGAACTGCCTCGTTTACAGCGGCAACAATGATATCGGTCATAGTCTCAATATCATCAGGATCAACGATATCCGGCTTCACATCCATGGCAAGGATCTCTTTTTTGCCGTTTATGCGAACGGTAACCATGCCACCACCGGCAGAAACCTCATAGGTAGCCGCCTCCAGCTCTGCCTGCTTCGCTGCCATATCCTCCTGCATTTTCTGTGCCTGCTTCAGCATGCCCGCCATATTCGCCGGGCCGCCGCTCTGCGGAATTCTTACCTTCATGTTGCTCTCCTTTTATATGTTTCTTTATTGGTTTGCCTCGTCACCAAGTGCCTCGGCAATTTCGTCAATCAACTGATAGCCGGCCGTATTCTCGGCGCCTTCAATCACCAGCGTGCACATGGAAATATCCCGTTCCTCTTCTTCAGCAATGGCAATTTTCAGAGCTGCCTCGGTTTCCGGACGCTTAAGCATGCGTGCGCAAAAATCGCTGCTGACACGCAAAAGATATTGTTTTCCATCTGCCGAGCGATATGCCTTAGCCGTATCCAAAAAGCCATGCAGGCTGGGACGGGTTTTAGAAACCTTTTCTACAATCTCACTCCATCCGGCAATTTGGCGATAAACAGGAGCACCGTTTGGTTCTGCGGATGTCGGCTGCGCCACGGTCTGCGGCTCGTTACTTTGATGCTCTGCCTCGTTTTTTGTTCCGTTTTCTTCTTTGTTTTCTTGCAAAACGGGTTGCACCGACAATGCCGCTCCGCCATATTGCAGCCGAGAAAGCTTTTCCTCCAGACTTTCAATCCGTGCCAACAGGCTCTCGGGTGAGGTGGACAGCTTTGGCTCACACATACGCATGAGCGTCAACTCCAGAATGGTTCTGCGCGGCGCATCCGAGCGTTGCATATCTGCCTGTGCCTGCTCCAGCAGGCGGCTGTGATACAAAAGCACGGCCTGCCCAAATTCACCGGCAAGCGCATGCAGCCGTTCTGTTTCTACGTCGGTCAAATCAAGATATGTCTGCGCGTTTTTGGTGGTCTTGACGACCAGCAAGTCGCGATAACAATCAATTAAATCGCGGCAGAGCGTCAAAAGATCGCGCGAGGACATGGCTTCCTCTGCAATCGTTTCAAAAATCGTTGCATAGTCGCGCGCGCCGATAGCACGCACCAGCTTTTCTACGGTCGCGAGGTTGCCCGCGCCAAGCACCTCGGTAACCAGAGCCTCATCTACGGTGCGGTTCATGCCGGCGCAAAGCTCCAGCAGGCTGATCGCATCGCGCATGCCGCCAAGCGCCATACGCGCCAACAGGCGTGCCCCGCCCTCCTGCAGATCGATTCCTTCCGCGGCGGAGATCTTTGCCAGGCGATCTACAATCACATTGGAGGAAAGACGGCGAAAATCAAAGCGCTGACAACGAGAAACGATCGTACTGGGAAGCTTTTGCAGCTCGGTGGTTGCCAAGATAAAGACGACATGTGCGGGGGGCTCCTCCAAGGTCTTGAGCAACGCGTTGAAGGCGCTGCCGGACATCATATGCACCTCGTCGATGATGTACACACGATAGGTAAGCTCTGCGGGCAGAAAGACGATCTCGTCTTTAATATCGCGCACATTGTCTACACCGGTGTTGCTGGCAGCATCCATCTCGATCACATCGGTTGCCGTGCCGGCATCAACTGCCATACAGGCGGCGCATTGATTGCAGGGGTTGCCGTTTTGCGGATTCTCACAGTTCACCGCTTTGGCAAGGATCTTGGCGCAGGTCGTCTTACCCGTACCGCGCGAGCCGCAAAACAGATAGGCATGCGATGTTTTTTTGTTGGCCACCTCATATTTCAAGATATCCGTGATCTGCTCTTGACCGCAAACATCATCAAAATCACGCGGGCGCCATTTTCTGTATAAAGCACGATACATGCCGTCACCTCCCGGAAATAAAAAAGCGGAGCGCAAAACGGGCGATGCCCTGTGCGTACCCGCTCTTTTTGTTACCGGATGCCGAATAAGACCATACACCGCAAGATCGAACAAACGACCAACCCCGTTGACCGTCGCATCCGCTCCGAACAGGCACCCCTACGGCACATTCGAACTTCCGCTTAATGCTGCTTGGTTCCCCACCTGACATGGTTCACGGCATCGAATTGCGTAAGACCCATTCTTCAACACGCCTGCAAACGGCACAGACAAGCCGACCGATGCCCTCAAAAACGGAATTCACCCCTGCTACAGCGGATTTCAGGTACAAGGACCCGCTACTCCCCCGGCTAGTATGGCCTCATCCGGCACTCGGTAACAAACTAGTATATATTATACCAAACAATTCGAATTTTTGCAAGTACAAAGTGTAAATTTACTGACATTTATTTTTGTTTTTATATGCTTTCGGTGTCATGCCCGTCTTTTTCTTAAAAAGCCTGTAAAAATATTCCACACTATCATACCCTACAGCACGCGCGATGCCTTCTGTAGTCATATCGGTATTTTCCAGCATATAGCAAGCGCGCCCCATCTTCATGTCCATTAAAGTCTGATTAAAGCTTTTTCCCGTATTCTTCAAAAACAGGCGGCAAATATGTGTTTTTGAATAAAAATATCGCTCTGACATCTTGTCAAGGTCGACTGTAGCACAATGCTCAGCTATATACCCCAGCATATCGATCATCAGGTGTGAGCTTTTCCCTCTCCCGCAGGACAAAGATGCACCGGTTTGCTTTTCACAGAGCGTACCAAGAAGCTCCAGCGTTGCCGCTTCCAAAAGCAGATACTTACAAACCGATTTTGATTGTGAAAAGCCAATCACTTTGGTTACGGCATCCATGATGCATGGATTCTTTGTTTCTTTTGCGCAAACGACATATTTATAAAAATGCTCCCGCCCGGCCTCGTTGAAAAAATCAAAAATCGCACCGTTTTGTGGAAGCAACGATGACAACTCGGAAAGAAGCCATTTTTCATCTAACAAAAGGTTATAAATGACACAATCCGTCTCGGCATACAAATCATGAAAGGCGCCCGGATGCATGATAATGATATCTCCCTCTTCCATGAGAATATAATCATCCTCAACCAGGTTCATGCACCTTCCCTTTTGTACATAATTGATCTCAAAAAAATCATGCGTATGATATCTGCCGACATGCCCGGGAGGATGTTGACAAACAGATACCTTTTGATGTTTGTATTCCATGTAATCTGTCATTGTTTCGACATCCAGAGAGGTTGTTTTTTGAGATTGTAATTCCTTTATAATGTTATCAAAGCCATTTTTGCCCGTCATCAACACATTCACCCCTTATTTATTCTATCACCTAGGTTGATAAAAGTCAATTAGTTGACAAAAAAATCATTACAATCCAATTCAAAGCCATGTAAAATAAACTTGAACTCAAAAAAATACAGAAAGGGTTACACAAACATGAATTTTGAATTGTACCGACGTAAGGTCTACGGCTGCTTTATGGGAAAATGTGTAGGTGGCACATTGGGAATGAAATATGAAGGCTCTTTGACATATCAAGAGGTCACATATTACGATCCCGTTCCCGACAAAATGCTGCCAAATGACGACCTCGATCTGCAGGTGGTCAATCTTGAAACAATTTTGCGAACGGGACTGCCGATCTGCAGATACCATCTGGGAGCGACATGGAGACATCACATCGCGGATCATGCACCCGATGAATATGCCGTAGCCGTCAGCAACCATGCCTTGATGATGAACGCACCACTCAGCGGCCAATACAGAAACAAATTCTACGCAGGCATGGGCGGTGCGATCCGCAGTGAATTATGGGCGTGTCTTGCGCCTGCCAACCCGCATCTTGCAGCAACATTTGCGCGTGAAGATGCTTGCACCGATCACTGCTCTGACGGTGTATATGCGGAAATGTTTCTTGCTGCGGTAGAAAGTGCTGCCTTTCAAGAAACAGACCTCATCAAGCTAATTGATATTGGTATGCGCTACATTCCCGACGGTCACAAGCTGAAAAACGCCTTTCTTGATGTAATTGCTTGGTGGAAAGAAGAGGGCGACATTCTTCTTGTCCGAAAACGCATTCTTGAAAAATATTACGTGGACAATTGGACAGACGTAACGATTAACCTTTCTTTTATCATTCTTTCTCTATTATGCTGCGATGGCAGCTTTGACAAGGCCATCTGTACCGCCGCCAGTCTTGCCTACGATGCGGATTGTACCGCGGCCACGGTAGCATCGATCTTTGGTATTATAGATCCTGATGGTATCAGTCAAAAATGGACGGCCCCCATTGGAGATCGCCTTGTTTTGTCATCTACGATTGTCAACATGCATGAACCAAGCACCATTGATGCGTTCTGTAACAAAATCATCTCGGTAGCGGAAGATGTGCAAGCATATTACGCAACAAACATATTCATATCCTTGCCCGACGGCTTTGAGAAAACACACATTGCCGTTCCTTGGACGAACAACTACAGCCTGATCTATGATTGGACAGATGATGCCAAGGAATCGCTCCTCTGTGTGCGCCCTGTCAACATAACCCTGCAGTATCCGGATACGGTGGCGATGATACCGAATGCCGAAAACAGATATGGATTAACAATAGCCAACACAACAGAAGAACGGATATGCGGCAGCGTTGTGCTTTCTATGCCTGAAGGATTTTGTATCGACTGCGGAGAAACGAACTACACGTTAATGCCAGGCGAATGTACGAGCATCCCCTTTACGGTAACGACAGAACAGCACAAACGCAGAACGCCGCTCAACATTCTGACCATTTCTACAACGATCAACAGCATGACATTTGATGTCAACGCGGGACTACCTGTCTCTTTCCCATGGGTGGTAGAAAATCTGGAATCCGACACGACCTCTGTTTTTGAGGCACCGGACATCTATTTCAATATCCCGGCAGGCCGCTATCGTTACACCGCAACCTTTAAATCCCCTTCGGACAAGGAGGTTCGTATCTGCGCGGGAGGCAGACGCGCCTTCACGCTATATCTCAATGGCGTAGAGATGCATAAGCACACCGGCGAACATTATGTCCCCGCCTTTCACAGAGACGGTGGTTGGTTTAAAGCATCCGTTCAAACCGACGAAAACATCGTTGAGGTGATATTTGAAAACGGGAAAGAGGGAGAATTCTTCTTCGGGTTTTCCACCACATTTGGCTGTGCGACCTGGATCGATACCATGGAACGACTGATATAAATTGATATAAAAAGGAAAGACCGATTCTATGCACCATAGAATCGGTCTTCTTTGATTCAAATGACAAAGCCGCCATTGACACCGAGCACCTGGCCGGTGATAAAGGACGCGCCCTCTCCCGCCAAGAAAAAGGTCGCCTCTGCCACATCAGACGTACTGCCCAGCCGCATCAGCGGTGTTTCCTCAGCCAAGGCATGGCGCTCCTCCTCCGGCAATGCGGCATTCATTTCGGTATCGATCACGCCGGGTGCGATACAATTGACCCGAATGCCGGACGGCCCAACCTCCTTAGCGAGTGCCTTGGTAAGCCCGATCAGCCCTGCCTTGGCTGCAGAATAGTGCACCTCACAGGAGGCACCAACCTGCCCCCACATAGACGAAATATTGATGATAGAGCCGCTTTTTCTCGCAATCATGTCAGGCAAAACGGCGCGCGAAACATAGAAGGCACCGTTTAAATTCACGCCGATAAAGCGAGTCCACTCCTCATCCGTTATATCCGTAAACAGGCGAAAGCCGGCAATTGCGGCATTGTTAATCAGCACATCAATGTGACCAAGCTGCTCCCGTGCCATGTCCACAGCACGACGTGCCTCCTCCGGCATGGAAATATCTGCACATATGGGATATGCCCCCGCCTCTTTGGCAACGGCTGCGGCAGCCTCATGCGCTTGATGGTAGACAAACGCCACCTGATAACCGCCTTTTGCAAAGCGACGTACCAGCTCTGCCCCGATCCCGCGAGAGCCACCGGTAATGAGAACCGTTCTTATGGGGATCCCCTCCCTCTCTTTATATTTCTGTCATTATATCAAATTTTTCCGTTCTTGTCAAGTTTAGTCTTCTCAAATACGAAGGCGTATGCTATAATATAGAAAAGTTTCAAATGAGGACATATTATGATCATATTTATAGAAGACAAGCCGGAAGAGGTTCTTGATACACGCATACAGTTTTACCGCATGGGCATTCATTCTATTACGCTTGGCACGAACGAGCTGCATCGCATCCTTCACTACCCTGCACAAATCATTCTGATTATGCGTCCGGAATGCATAGAGGATCTGACGAATGTTTGCCGTAAAATCAAATCGCATTCCCCGTTTCTCCCGCTTGCGATGATGTACCGACCGCCAAACGGCAATTATTACGCTTATCAGCAGCTGTGTGACGCGGTATTTGAGGACAACGTAACCACGCTGACATTCGCCCAAACCATGTTTGCGATCTACGAAGAACGAATGAAAAAATCAGCAGAGGAGCATAGCTATGGCAAGCTATATATGAAGGTGAACCGAAAAGGCCTGCAGATCCTTGGAGAATCGTTGCCCGCCACACATGAGCAATGGATGCTGGCACGCTATCTGCTCCTGAGTGCGCCGTATCCCGTTTCACGCGAGGAGCTGCGCCTTACCTGCTTTTGTCCGGACAAGCTTCCCTCTCTGCAAAATGTTACCACACAGATCTGCCGTATGAACCGCATGATCACCAAGGCGTTCCGTCATCCTTTATTCTTCTACCAGCGTCAATTTGGATATTATATCAGTCCTGTCTAAAAAAACAGCTTCTTTTTTTCAAAAATACAAGCCATATCCGCATACTATGTAATAAGACGCATGTATGCGGATTTTTTCTTTTTCGGGAGGAATGATTACCATGCTTGAAAACTTTACAGCAATTGCCATGAATTTTCTTTGTCTCTTGCTGGGTATTGGCGGAACGCAAAGCTTCCCGCCGCCCCTGCCCGCGGCGGAGGAACGCTGTCTTTTTGCCAAGATGAAGGAAGGAGATCGCGCCGCACGTACAAAGCTGATCGAGCACAATTTACGCTTGGTTGCCCATATTGTAAGAAAATACTACACATCCTATCACGCACCGGATGATCTCATTTCCATTGGCAGTCTGGGGCTCATCAAGGCCATTGATACCTTTAACTGCGAGAACGGCGCACGATTTGCCACCTACGCTGCCAAGTGCATCCAAAACGAAATCCTAATGTTTTTCCGCTCACAGAAAAAACTGGCATGCGAGGTCTCTATCAACGAGACGATCGACATTGATCGCGACGGCAATCCCTTGACCTATATTGATATTATCAGCTGTGAGGATACCATTGCCGATGATCTGGATATCAAGCTACATACACAATACGCCTATCGCTTAATTAAGGACACCCTCTCCGAGCGAGAGCAACAGATCTTAATACTGCGCTATGGGCTGACGGGCAAGCAGCCAAAGGCACAGCGAGAGGTGGCCAAAATGCTTGGCATTTCGCGCTCGTATGTCAGCCGTATTGAAAAACGCGCATTGGCAAAGATCAAAGAAAATTTTGAGGCTAGAAATTTTTACCCGGATGGATATCGTAAAAAGTGAGGTATACTCTTCCGAGCCGGCGGTATACTATGATACGAGCGGAGACGATCCGTTTTAGAAAAGAAAGAGGTACCCAACATGATTATCGACAAAATCGCCCTGGCGCTGGCTATTATCGGTGCGCTGAACTGGGGTAGCATCGGATTGTTTTCTTTCGATGTTGTCGCATGGATCTGCGGTGGTGCTGCCAGCATTGCTGCCAGAATCATCTATACACTGGTTGCCCTGGCGGGTGTCTGGTGCATTTCTCTTTTGTTCAGGCCGGAAGAAGATACTGTTGTAGCCGAGCACTGACAACGCAGCCATTCCACGCAAGCCCTGCAGCCTTGTGCCGCAGGGCTTTTTTCATGGCAAAACTTGACTTTTTACAAATGCTTTGCTATAATAGAACGTAGGGTCATCCCCTCGGTGAGTTCGAGACCTTCCTCACCTAAAACAAAACTAAAGGAGAAAGAACCATGCATCGCAAACATCTACGCAACCTCACCATCGCCGCTATGGTAGCGGCACTGTACGTTCTCTTCACATGGCTTGCCTCTGTCCTTGGGCTTTCCAGCCAGCCGATCCAGCTCCGCTTTTCGGAGGCGCTTTGCATTCTGCCGTATTTCACGCCTGCGGCCATCCCCGGGCTGTTTATCGGCTGCTTGCTTGCCAATCTGCTGACAAACGCAGTCATTTGGGACATCGTTTTTGGCAGTCTGGCCACCCTGCTGGGAGCCATTGGCACCTATCTGCTGCGCCGCTGCAAATGGCTGACACCGCTGCCGCCGATCTTGGCAAACACGATCATCATTCCGTTTGTGATCGCGTACAGCACGCTCGCGCCTGAGGCAATCACGGCACCGCTGCTGCTTGGTTATGCTGCCACTATTAGTATTGGAGAAATTCTTTCCTGCGGCGTGCTCGGACTTTTATTGCTGCAAACACTTGAAAAATATCGCCGAACATTGTTTGGAACTTAATCAAAAACCACCGGTCCTTGTAACCGGTGGTTTTTGATGTTAGATTTTTGATTCATGGTCGCGCAGATATTGCGCATGGCGATAAATGTTCGGAGAGCAGCTTTTGAAGCGTCGAAACATACGGTTGAAATAGGAGAGGCTGGAAAAGCCGACCTCCATGGCAATGTCAAGAATAGGGAGATTGGTGCGTATCAGTAGTTTTTCGGCATTGTAGATGCGTACAAAATTCAGGTATTCCACAAGCGTGCTGCCTGTGGCCGCCTTAAACTGACGACAAAAATACCCTTCGCTGAGGCCACAAAGCTCACTGAGCTGACCGAGCGTTACATCCTCTGCGTAGTGATCGTCAACAAAGGTAAGTGCCGGCATCACCTTTTTCACCGCCGTATGATGAAAGCGCTGATCGGTATCACACAAAATGCCGGTGCGGTACAAAAAGCCAAGGATCAAATGTATGCAGCCCTGCAGATATTTCTCGTAAGACGTTTTTTTCTCTTCATACTCCGTGCGGATCTGCATAAGGTAGTGAAGCAGCTCCTCTTCACCATGGCGACTACGGAAGATACGGATGGGATTCTCGCCGGTGTTATCAACAAAGCGCGCAAGGTGGCGGAGCGCACGATTGTCGATCGGCTCGTTTTGAAAGGATTCCGGCCGGAACTGTAAAAGAACCGTCGAGATGTGTGGCGGCAGATCCTCCGTTCGATGCGGAACGCGCGCATTGATAAAGGCAACATCCCCCGCGCAAAGAAGATATTCCTTATCATCTACCCACACCCGTTTCTCCCCTGCAAGGATCGCAAGCAGCTCGATCTCATCATGGTAATGCAGCGGGCAATCGGCCGGACAATCTAAGACAGATGAGCCGCAGCCTATATGGACAGGTAATGTTTGAAGTGAAGATTTGACCAATTCGTTTTTCATGGTTTTCCCTTGCTTTTATCCAAGATGACAGCAACGCGCCAAGTCATCTTGCAAAAATGTCAAAATTGTACAAGTTTTTTTCAAAATAAGGATTGCAATCACGCGCCACATCCTCTATAATGATTATAGCATGCCAAACTTTAAAAATCAACAAAAATTCTATTTTTAGGAGGCAGTTATGGCAGACAAGAGAGATGCGGGCCTGGACGCGTTCAAAACTAACCAGGAAGTAAAGACGATCGACACGAAGCGTGTTCTTCGCGTTGGTATCATCGGTACCGGCTGGATTGCCGGCGCACATATGTCGCAGTATGTGAAGATGCCCGATGTCAAAATCGTTGCAGCCGCTGATCTGGTTCCCGGCAAGGCTGAGGAATTTATGAAGAAGTGGGGCATCGAGGATTGCAACTTCTACCCCTCTCACAAGGAAATGCTTGATAACGAGGAGCTTGATGCTGTCAGCGTTTGTACCTACAACTGCACCCACGCAGAGTGTACCATTTACGCACTGGAAAAGGGCGTAAACGTTCTGCTTGAAAAGCCGATGTGCGTTACCACCGAGGAGGCTGTTGAGATCTGCCGTGCCGAAAAGAAGAGCGGCAAGATCCTTTCCATCGGTTTCCAGCCCCGTTGCGACGAGAACATGAAGATGGTAAAGAAGATCGTTCAATCCGGCGAGCTTGGCCAGATCTACTACATCCAGACCGGCGGCGGCAGAAGAAAGGGTATCCCTACCCCATTCGGCACCACCTTTATTGAAGAGATCTCGGCCGGCATCGGTGCTTTGGGCGATATCGGCTGCTACTCGCTTGACATGGTTCTGAATGCCATCGGTTATCCGAAGCCCTTGACCGTTACCGGCTACAAGTCTGCCTTCTTTGGTAAGGATCCGAATTACTTCACCGCACAGGGCAAGCCTGCTGAGTATGCTGACCTGTTTGGCGTAGACGATTTCGGTGCCGGCTTTATCCGTCTGGAGGGTGGCATTATCCTTGACTTCCGTATTGCCTGGGCAATGCACCTGGATACCCCCGGTGACACCATCATCATGGGTACCAAGGGCTCTCTCCGCATTCCGTCCACCGACTGCTGGAACGGCAGTATTGGCGGCCCGCTGAAGATCTATCACGAGGTAGCAGGCAGCTCCGTTTGCACCGAGATCCCGATGTTCGCAAGCGACAACGATAAGAACTTCTACAACAAGCTGCGTGGTTTCCTGGATGCCATCAAGGAAGGCGGCCAGGCACCCGTTCCCGCTCGCGAGATTCTGTACAACCAGGCGATCATCGATGGCATCGTTCAGTCGAGCAAGCTTGGTCACGAGATCGAGATCAACATTCCCGAAATTTGAGGTAACGATACATGAAAAAGTTCAAGGTTGGTTTGCAGCTGTATAGTGTCCGCGACCAGATGGAAAAGGACATGGAGGGCACGCTGAAGGCCGTCAAGGAAATGGGCTACGATTATGTAGAGTTTGCAGGCTACTTCGGCAAAAGCGCAGAGGAAATCCGCGCCCTGCTTGACAAGTATTCCCTCACCTGCATTTCCGTACACCAGGGGCTTGATTTTTATGAAGAGGGTGGCCAAAGCGCTGCCGAGTATATCAAGACGCTGGGTGCAAAATATTCCGCTATTCCGTGGTATCAGGCAGAAAAGCTGGCCGGCTCTCCTGAATGGGAAGAAACCAAGGCAATCTTTAACCGTTGCGGCGAGCTGCTGAAGAAGAACGGCATTCAGATGCTCTACCACAACCATGACTTTGAGTTTGTCAAGGTAGACGGCAAATACAAGCACGACTACCTGATGGAGGAGATCTCACGCGACCTGCTCAAGCCCGAGTTTGATACCTGCTGGGTGCGCTACGCGGGAGAGGATCCTTGCAAATATCTTGATCTGTACGCCGGCGACGTTGAGGTTCTCCACCTCAAAGACTTTACCTGTAAAAAACTGGCTAACGGTCCGGCTTATGCGCTGATTGACGCCGAGGGCAACCCGATCAAGGGCGTCTCCAAGGAGGAAAACGAATTCCGTTTCCGCCCGGTTGGTCAAGGCATGCAGGACTTCCCTGCCATTCTGACAGCCGCCGAGAAGGCCGGTACTGAGTACATCATCGTAGAGCAGGATCAGACTTATGAGCTGCCCTCTCTCGAGGCCGTTCGTCAGAGCCGCGAGTATCTGAAAACACTCGGTCAATAACACAGCAAAAAGAGCCGATCCTTGATCGGCTCTTTCTTATGCAGTTTTCATCCATTTTGGTGGTATTTTTTGTCATATCCAATCACACGTCGTTGCAAAATCTGCAAATTATGGTATAATCAAAGCAAAACAGCATGCAATTTCGCATGACAACCGGAGGTTTATCATGATTATCGAGCAAAGAATTAAGAATTTTGAGCGGCTTGGCATGGGCATGTTTGTCCACTTTGGCGCATACAGCGTGGTTGGACGCGGCGAATGGTCCAAGCTGAGCTGCAATATTCCGTGGGAGGAATATATGAAGGCTGTTCGCAGCTTCAATCCGGAACCGAACTGGGCCAAGGAGCTTGTTGCTACCGCCAAGAAGGCGGGCGCACGCTATATTACCCTGACCACACGCCACCATGACGGCTTTTCTCTCTATGATACCAAGGGACTGAACGACTACGATGCACCGCACGTTTGCGGTCGCGATCTGGTTGCCGAATTTGTTGATGCCTGTCGTGCAGAGAGCATCATTCCCTTTTTCTACCACACGCTGCTCGACTGGCACGAGGAGCACTATGATTCGGATTTCCCAACGTATCTGAAATATCTGCGCAAGAGTGTAGAAATTCTGTGTACCAACTACGGTGAGATTGGTGGCTTTTGGTTTGACGGAAAATGGAACAAGCCGAACGAGGATTGGGAGGAGGACGCGCTGTATGGCATGATTCGCTCCTATCAGCCCGACACCATGATCATCAACAACACCGGCATTCACGACCGTGGTGCGCTTGGCAATATTGAGCTGGACAGCGTTACCTTTGAACGTGGCAGACCGGGACAGCTGAACATGGCCGATTCACCCAAGTATATTGCAAGCGAAATGTGCCAGGTATTTGGCGAGCATTGGGGCTATGCAAAAAGAGATCTGAACTTCAAGTCTCCTGCCGATATCATCCGCGACCTAGTCAACTGCCGCCGCTACGGCTCGAACTTCCTTATCAATGTAGGCCCGATGGCAAATGGTCTGCTTCGTCCGATTGAAAAGGCATCGCTGGAGATTCTTGGTCAATGGGTTGACATCTTCCACGAAATTCTCCCCGCTATGCCGACAGACATTACTGTAGAGAACAACGAGCATGACTTTGTTCTGCAAAACGGCAACGACTATTATCTCATCTGCGATCAAATTCCCATGTTTGGTGACACCAACGTAGCGCTGAACGACAAAAACGCACCGAACGCAGTCTGTTTCCGCACAGATAAGAAGATCGCAACCATGAAATGGATCGATGACGACACCGACGCCGCCTTCAAGCAGGAGGGCGACCTTGTTACCGTGGCCGCCAAGCATTATGGCTATGGCTGCCACCTGGTTGTACGCGTTGCCAAGTTCACCCTTGCATAACAAAAAAACATCTGAAGCAGCCCGCGCTTTCGCGCTGGCTGCTTTCTCTTTCCCCCTCTTGACAATTTCAAGACTTTATGCTACAATAATTTTGCCAAACAAAACCGAATATTTATGCGTATAGTATGTGTGTTTTTATTTTTGATAAAAACGCAGATGCTCTTCTTTTGCACACATTTATACGCGCTGTAAAAGGTTTTGTTTGGCGACAATTGGAGCCATGCGTTTTTTATGCGCTAACTCCGGTTGGCGCATTTTTTATTTATAAAAGGAGGAAAACCATGAAAGACATCAACAGATTTTTCTACAGATTGGATCAGATCAAAAAAGTACTTCTCCTTCTCTGCATCCCTGCTGCTATCGCATGCTGGTTTTTTCCGGTCGGTTTTCTCGCGTTGCTCACTATCGGCCCGTTATCGCACATTGGCATTGTCGTTGGCATTTTTCCCATCCACATCCCAAAGGACACCGAAATTACAAAGGCGATACAGGAGCGTCATACGGCCTACCGTTCTCAAGTAGCAAGAGAGCTCAAGGCGGAAGAAGATGAACTGTCACTTTTGGAAGGTTTTTCCGAAGAAAAGGCTTATCTTGGGAGACGCGAAGGCAGTCGCATGATCTATCCCGTGTGCCGTACAGTTATCTTTCTAAAGAGGGATGCAATTCTGCAAATATTGGTAAAGGACACTTCTCTTCTCACCCCCGGCGCAAAAGAAAGCTCCTGGCAAATTTCCAAGAGCGAGCCTATCCATGCAGTGCTGAAAAAACAGAAAAATAAGATTATTAAGCTGACACTCACATGCAAGAATGATACAGTCACCGTGCTCCTGCAAGACAAATACACCGCACAGGATTTGCTCGAGAAATACCGTTCGTATATTATAGTTGACAAAGAGACCATTCATACGTTATAATAAAGGAGAACAAACATGAAATTATCCCCTTCCTCATTCCGCCGTGGTGTCAAATGGGTGCTATCCCTTTTGCTGTTCCATTTTGTAGGATTCCTGCTGTATTCCTTTTTTGATAGGCAACATTGTTCGCCCGCTATATTATATGGACGAAAATTTAGGTGCAGCCCACGGCGTACTGATTGCTTTTCAATGTGCATATTGGCTGTTGATCGCCTTTTTTGCGGTCTTTCGTGGTGAAATGTCCTATGCCGACGTACAACGCAATATCAAAAACGCCGCAAAAGAAGAAGGCTTTTCTGCCATGCAATATTTTGCCAATACCTTTTGTAAGGATTGGCTGTGGAAAACAGCAGCGTTCATCGTTCTTCAAATACCATTTACCGCGTTTTTTGCCGGATTTGGTCTTGCGCTTGATGAAAGCATGACGGTGATTGAAAAATTTTACATGACCAACGCGGGCTTTTACGCCGCAACAGGATCAGCCATTATCGGCTTGCTTCTATCAGCGGTATATTTCTTTACAATTATGGTAGTCGTCAATTATATCAGTTATCGGCTGATCCTAAAAAGACGGCTGTAAATCAAGGAGCCGGCATGATTCTTTTCATACTTAGCTTTACACTCTACATAATCGCCCTTATCTTTTTTGCGTGGCATGCATTTGTCACACAAGAGGTGTTTTGGCAAATTCTTTTCGCGCTATTGACGGTCAGCGGCGTCTTTGTCCTCTGCAAGACCACATGGACGTTCTTCACCTCTATCCTCTCGCGGATGCGCTTCGTTAGCACGCTCAAGCGCCTGGCACGCAAGAAATATACCTCTGTTGAACTAAACATTCTTCATCACCCGCTCTTATCCTTTTTTAAGACCTACCCCGGAAGCGATTTGATTTTAAAGGTCAACGAAAAGAATTATCACATCAAATTTTTTCCGCATTTTATAAAGAAGAGCATCGTCCACATTGTTGATGAAAAAACGGCGATCTTCTCCAAACAATGGGCTTTGGTTTCCAGACATATAAAATTTGCTCCCAATCAAGTTCTTTACGGGCAAGACATTCCTGTGCGACCGCCAAGTGAGGAACTGATGGATCATCAAAAAAGGATTCTTCTGCAATTTGAAAAGGATGCCTGTGACAAAGTGATCCTGATCTCGCCGCGTTGCTATCAGATGACCTGCGTAAAAAACAACGGTAGAGATATCATTGATAACGGGTATGTTTGGAACAAGGATATTACTTTTTGGTATCAAAAAGCTTTTTTGAATCGGCTATAAAAACTACAAAAAGGAGGCGAAACATGAATTTCAAAAAGCTTTCATTTTATATGACGCACCTCCTGTATCCGTTTTTAATTTATGGCTGCTTTTTTGTAACCTCAGCATTTATTCATTCGCAATACCTACGTATGCTCCGAGAATATGAGCTGGTTGCGGCACGTGATGTACAGTTGCTGTTACCGATCCCGATACTGCTTGCCTTCTATTCATCAGCACGCACGTTGATCGCTTATGATTTTATAGCCCGCGATCATTATTTTTCTAAAGCCATCAAAGCGCCTGCTTTTTTAGGCCGCCTGAAGGATACCGTCCTTTCCTATGAATTTTGGGTCGGTGCTGTTGTTACCACGGGCTTTGTATGCACCTTTGCTTCAAATTATTTGTACCGTAGCATACTGGATCTGTTTTTTTATGCCGGTAGTGAGGCGGCGCAAAATCGCCTGTCGTGCGCCATTTTTGTTCCCGTTTCGTTACTGCTTTTGCTGTTGGCGCACATCTCTGCGCGAAAGCATTGGTGGCAAAGCAAGGACAATTCACTGCTCGTTGACATCCTTTCCACGTTTGGTATGCTCCTTTTGGCCGCGTTTGCTTACAGCACCGGCACAATCATGTTGATGCTCATATCCCCGCTGTTTTCTGCGCTGTTTCATCCTGAAGTTGGTATACCGGTTGGCATTGCCGTCATCGTGCTGATCGGGTGGGGGCTTTTCTTGGCATACGGGCGTGCATTACTTCGCCGCCGCAAGCTACTAAAAAAGCTGCGCATACTATGTGAAACCAAGGGGTTTGACATTACCACCATCGCACATCCTTATCGTTCTCTGTTTCATCTAGAGGACGGCGCCAGTTTTACGATTACCGCACATGGCAAAACCTACACCTGTAAGTTTCTTTCTTCTGTGAAGCACAAGAAAACAGAGTTGCATTTTTATAAGGACGGTGCTTGTCGCTTTGTTCGAATTGTTCGTTTTGGCCGCAAGGAGGCCTTTCGGTTACAGACGGATTTTATCTTTGACTTTGAAGGTAAAGGCAAGAAATTGTTGATTATCGATCCGATGCCGCGCGCCTTTTTGGTGGACATGGGGCAATCCCTTTTGCTGACAACCGGCGATAAGGCTTGGTCCTATAAGATCTTTTCAGCAGAGGGCTTTCTTGGAAATTTGGATCGAGACTGCCTTGATCGCTAACCCTTGTTGCTTACAAAAAAAGAAAAGCAGTATTGACGAAATCAATACTGCTTTTCTTTTCCCCCACAGGAGACCTATTGGTGCACCTCCGGGGACTCGAACCCCGGACCCACTGATTAAGAGTCAGTTGCTCTACCAACTGAGCTAGAGGTGCATAGGGTATAGGTGGAACAAATGCCCATAAAAAACCGAATAAAGGGAAGAAGAAACGAAATGAAGCGAACTACGAAGAAGTAGTTCAAGCCCTCGGTCAATTAGTATCGCTTAGCTGAACGCATTACTGCGCTTACACATGCGACCTATCAAACTCG